>JBGPTQ010000009.1:0-14264 GCA_041490725.1 Allostellaceae bacterium
GATCTGGTTGATGAACTCCTCGACGTGTCCGGTAAGGTCGCGCATCTGTGCTTCGAGTCGACCCATGCGGATTTCGGCATTGACCGCCGCGCCGCCATCGCCGCCCATGACGGGCGCCGGCGCGCCGCGATACACTTGGCGCTGCAGCATGTTGAGGTCGCGCTCAAGGCGATCGAGCCGCTCCGGCGTCGAGCGATCCTGGCTCCAGGCCGGTGCCGGTGCGGCGACCACGGCGAGGCCGAACGCGAGGCTTAGCCAAGCACAAGGCAGCAGCGGTTGCCGACACATTGGTAGGCCTCGTGTATTAGCGGGATCCGCCGAGATCGGCGCGCCGTGCGGCGTTCGCGCCGAGCCGCAGCCCCGCTGCGGCGTGTCGGATGCCAGCGCGATAAGCTAGTAGGGCCGGTTTAGGGCAAAAAGAGGGCGCTGAGCCCACGGCGGCGCTCGCATCCCGGGCCATTCGCCAGAACCCGGCCGGCCCGCCGCAGATCCGCCGCAGCCCGCTCAATTGACGGTGGTAACGCCCCGGCGGTTTTGCGCATAGGACTGATCATCCGAATGCGGGACCTCCGGACGCTCCTTGCCATAGCTGATCGTCGAGATCCGGGACGCCGGGATGCCGAGCGCCGCGAGTACGTTTTTCACAGCCTGAGCCCGGCGTTCGCCGAGCGCCAGATTGTACTCGCGAGTGCCGCGCTCGTCGCAATGACCCTCGATGGTGACGCTGACATTGGAATAGCGCCGCAGCCATTCGGCCTGGCGCTGCAGGATCTGCTGACCCTCGGAGGAAATCTCGGCGCGATCATAGGCGAAGAACACGCGGTCGCCGGCGGTCGCAGCCAGATCCTGCTGCGATCCCGGCCCGAACTTCGAGCCGCTGATCCCGCCCGGCCCGCCCGGCCCACTAGGCCCGCCCGGACCGCTCGTCGCTTCCGGCGTGCTGCCGCAAGCGGCAAGCATCAGCAAAGCCCCGGCGACGGCAATGAAGCGTGCAAGCATGATGAACTCTCCTCAGCTGATCGGTGCGGAATGTTCCAATTGAAACCTCGATCTTGCGACCGTGCACCCCTCGCCGCTCCCCTTAGCCTAGCGACGCAACGGGCTAGCGAAGCAACGGCGACCATGCCGGATCGGAAGCATCGCCCGGCGTGGTCACCTCGCGCTGGTTGGATCCGGTCAAATCAATCGTAAAGAGGCGCGACGAACCACCGCGGCCGCCCGAGCCCGAGCGCCCTTGGCGGAAATACATCAGCACCCGACCATTCGGCGCCCAGGTCGGTCCTTCCACCA
Source organism: Allostellaceae bacterium (assembly GCA_041490725.1). Taxonomy (GTDB): domain Bacteria; phylum Pseudomonadota; class Alphaproteobacteria; order ATCC43930; family CGMCC-115725; genus DATARH01. The sequence continues at coordinate 1,291 of JBGPTQ010000009.1, forward strand.
GAAAGTCTTGCGTGAGCAGCCTTTCGCCGGCGCCGTCCGGCCGCATGACACCGATATAAAAGGAGCCGCCTTCGATCTTGGTGAAGGCGATCAGATCGCCGCGCGGCGACCATACCGGCGTGCCGTATTTGCCGGTGCCGAAGCTGATGCGCCGGATGCCGCCGCCATTCGCGTCCATCATATAGAGCTGCTGCGAGCCGCCGCGATCGGAGTTGAACACGATCTTGCTGCCGTCGGGCGAGTAGGAGGGCGTCGTGTCGATCGAGTTGCCGCTGGTCAGGCGCGTCATTCCCCCACCATGCGCACCCATCACGAAGATGTTGGTGGCACCGTTTTCCGAACGGCTCAGGACCAGCCGGCTACCGTCGGGAGAAAAGCGCGGCGCGAAGGTCATACCGGGAACATTGCCGATCGATCGTGTCTGACCGGTATCCAGGTTGTACAGAAAGACGCCCGGCGTGCCGCCGGCGTAGGACAGATAGGCGATCTCCTGCGCCGAAGGAGAGAAACGCGGCGTCAACACCAATGCCCTGCCATCGGTCAGGTACTGATGGTTGGCGCCGTCCTGGTCCATCAGGGCGAGACGCTTGACGCGCTTCTGAGCGGGGCCGGATTCGGCGATGTAGACGATGCGGGTGTCGAAATAGCCGTCTTCGCCGGTGATCCGCTTGTAAATCTGGTCGGCGATGATATGGGCGATGCGGCGCCAGTTCTGCCGGGTCGTCGTGTAGGCAAATCCGGCGAGCTGCTGCTCGGCAAATACGTCCCACAGCCGGAACTCGACCCGGAACCGGCCATCGCCCTGGGTCTGCACCGAGCCGGTCACCAGCGCCTGGGCATTGATCTGGCGCCAATCGCCAAACCGCGGCCCCTCGCCCGCCGCGACATTCTGGATGAAGGCGTGCGGATCGAGCGGACGGAAGAGGCCCGAACGCTCGAGATCGGCCGAGATCACCTGGGCGAGGTCACGGCCGGTCTGGCCCTCCTCGCCGCCGCCACCGGCAAAGGCCGGGATCGCGATCGGCAACGGTTCGACCTTGCCGCGGGTGATGTCGATGCGCAACTCGGCCAATACCGGCGAAGGCGCGAGCAAAATCAATAGGGTGGCAAGCGCTACCCAGGTCACGCCCAAGACAGAGCGGTCCCACTTCATTGCATGTCCTTTGTGCTGAACCCAAAGACGAATGTCTGCCAAACATCGTAGCGGTCAGGAGGAAGGCGCAGCGGCGAGCAGTGCGGGTTTCTGAGCGCGCGAATACCGCTGTCGGCGACCGCCCGGTAGATCGGATCGCTTGCGTATTGGCCCTGATCGGCGACGCGCGCCTGCTGCACGGTGCCGTCACGGTTCATTACGACCCTTATATCGGCGCTGAGGTCGGGCTTTTCCTTCGCGCCGAAAGGCGGGTTGAAACAGGGCCGCAGCTGCTCGCGGACGAGGTCGATGTCGCTTGCCGTGAGCTGGCTGCCGAGCGGCGCCTTGGGTTGCGAGGAGGGCGGGGCGGTGGCCGCCATGCGGTGCGGTGCGGGCGGCGCCTCGTCAGCTTGCGCTACTTGCTGCCGGGTCAAGTTCTTCAGCAGATTGTCGAACGCGGCCGGTTGCGGCTGCTTTTCCTCGAGGTTCTTGAGCAGCTTGTCAAACGCCTTGGGATCCGCCTTGGCCATCTCCGGGTGCAGCGCATGGGAAGCCTGCTGCGGCTCGGGTTTCGGCTTGGGCTCGGGCGGTCGCGGGGGCGGCGGCGGGGGTGCCGGCGCCTGGGCCTCGACCGGCTTGGGCGGCGGCGGGGGTGGCGGCGCTTTGACCTCCGCCTTCGCCGGCTCGGGCGGCGCGGGCAGTGATGGCGCCGAGGCGGCAGCCGGTGGTTCGGGGACCGGCGGCGAGGGTTCCGGCTTGGGTTCCGGTTTCGGCGCCGGCGCGGCGACCGGCGGCTCCGGCTTGGCCTCCGGCTTTGGCCGAAACGGGTTCGGATGGGTCGCTCGGGTCTCCGGCGCGATCGTCACCAGCTCGACCGCGATCGGCGTCTCCTCCGGTGGCGGGTGGTGGAACAGGTTCGGCAGACCGAGCAGGATGAGGGCGAGCATGGCGATGTGAAGAGTCGCCGACAGCGCAATGCCGCCCGGCATCATCTCCGGGGCCGGCGTGCCCGGCGTTATACCGTGCTCGGCCATCGTCAGGCTCATGGCGGTCAACCTGAGTTGGCCCCGGCTAGCGCTTGAGCGAGGCCGCAGGCCGCGCTGCAGCGCGGCCTTTCGGCGCCTCGGCGACCAGCGACACCTTGCGGAAGCCGGCGGCGCTGACCAGGCTCATCACTTCGAGGACCCGGCCGTAGTTGATCTCCTTGTCGCCGCGCACATAGAGCACGGCGTCCGGATTGCTGCCGGTGATCGATTGCAGCCGCACCACCAGCGCGTCGATTGGCACGCTGGTCTCCTGGATGAAAATGACGCCTTCGCGATTGACCGTGATGACGAGCGGCTCTTTCTGCTCGTTGATTGGTGGGGCCTGGGTCTGCGGCAGCTCGACCGGCACGCCGACGGTCAGAAGCGGCGCGGTCACCATGAACACGACCAAGAGGACCAGCATGACGTCGACCAGCGGCGTCACGTTGATCTCCGACATCGGGCGATAGCGGCCGGTCGATGCCCGGCCGCTGCTCCGGCTGTTCCCGCTATACACCGATGAAGCCATCGCTTACGGCCTTTCGTCGAGCTGACGCGACAGGATGGCGCTGAATTCGGTGGCAAACGCTTCGAGCCGACCGGCATAGCGGCCGAAATCGGTCGACAGCTTGTTGTAGGCGACCACCGCCGGGATCGCGGCAACCAGCCCAAGCGCGGTCGCGAACAGCGATTCGGCAATGCCCGGAGCGACGACCGCGAGGCTGGTATTCTTCGAGGCGGCGATCGATTGAAAGCTGTCCATGATCCCCCACACGGTGCCGAACAGCCCGACAAACGGAGAGGTCGAGCCGACCGTGGCGAGATAGCTCATGAAACGCTCGACCCGATCCATCTCGCGCCCGACGGTAACGTTCATCACGCGCTCGATGCGCTGCTGCAGGCTGGAGCGCATCACCGTCGTGCCGAGCAGCCCCTTGGCCGCGCTGCGGCGCCATTCGCGCATCGCGGCCCCGAACACCGCGCTCATCGGATCGACCGGGCGCTGGCCGACCCGGTCGTAAAGATCGTCGAGCGAGCCGCCCGACCAGAACGTCTCCTCAAAGCTGGTGGCCGCCTGGCGCAGCCGGCGCAGGCGCAGCGCCTTGTCGAAAATGACCGCCCAGGACCAGAACGAGGCCAGCACCAAGATCAGCAACACCAGCTTGACGATGGTGTCCGATTGCAGGAACAGCTCGAAGATCGAAAGGGTTGGAGACACGGTGCCGGGAAGCGCGGTGGTTTCAAGGGATTGCATTAATGGCGGCCTTTTATGGCGTCTTTTGGACGATCGGCGGCATGACGGACGATTGACTGGGTGAGCCGAGCGCAGCGCGCAAGCCCGCCGGGACCCGGCGCGGCCGACCGTCGCGCCCGACACAGGCGACGAGCAATTCGAGCGCGACAAGCACCGTTCCGTCGCGGCGGATCTGCTGATCGAGCAGCACGGTCGCGGCACCAATCTCGACGATCCGGGTATCGACGGTCAGCGCGTCATCGAGCCGCGCCGGGGTGCGGTAATCGGCGGTCAGCCGCCGCACCGTGAAGATGATCCCGGTCTCTTCGTGGATGCGGCTATGGGCAAAGCCGAGGGCGCGCATCATCTCGGTGCGCCCACGCTCGGCGAATTTGAGGTAGTTGGCGTAATAGACGATGCCGGCGGCATCGGTGTCTTCGTAATAGACCCGCAAGGGCATGCTGTGCGTCATGCCGCCGGCTGCCGCGGGCGCGGTCACGACGCCTCCTCGCGCAGCACCCGCGTTGCAACAAAAAAGACCCCTTGCCCGGGCAAGTCCCGGGCATCCACGTCTTCAAACAGCCGTGGCGGATCAAGGAATAGGCGTGGATGGCCGGGACAAGCCCGGCCAAGGGGGGATTTTGTGAATGTAATTCGGAGCACTGCGGTCATTCTGGATCGGGCTCCGCTGTCAGCGAGGTAAGCAGGTCGAATTGACCTGGCAGGGTCGCCGGCACCGGCAATTCGAGGTGGCGGAAGGCGGTCTCGGTCAGCATCCGGCCGCGCGGCGTGCGCTGCACGAAGCCTTGCTGCATCAGGTAGGGCTCGATGACCTCCTCGATGACGTCGCGCTCTTCGCTGAGCGCCGCCGCCATGGTCTCGACCCCGACCGGGCCGCCCGCGTAATTCTCGGCGATCGACCGCAGGTAGCGCCGGTCCATCCCGTCGAGACCGCGGGTGTCGACTTCGAGCCGCAGCAGCGCCGCATCGGCGGTCGCGGCATCGACGTGGGGCCAGCCGTGCACCGCGGCGAAATCGCGGATGCGACGCAACAGCCGCATCGCCACCCGCGGGGTGCCGCGGGCGCGCCGCGCGATCTCGGCGGCGCCGTCGGGCCTCAGATCGAAGGCGAGGATACGGGCGCCGCGCGCCACGATCAGCGCCAGTTCCTCCGGCTCGTAGAACAGAAGCCGCAGCGGGATGCCGAAGCGCTCGCGCAGCGGCCGGGTAATGAGCCCGGTGCGCGTCGTCGCGCCGACCAGCGTGAACGGCGGCAGATCGATGCGGACCGAGCGCGCGCCGGGACCCTCGCCGATGATCAGGTCGAGCTGAAAATCCTCCATTGCCGGGTAGAGGATCTCTTCGACTGGCGGAGCCAGGCGGTGGATTTCGTCGATGAACAGGATGTCATGCGGCTGCAAATTGGTTAAGAGCGCGGCGAGATCGCCGGCGCGCTGGATCACCGGCCCCGAGGTAGCGCGGAACCCGACCCCGAGCTCGCGCGCGACGATCTGCGCCAGGGTCGTCTTGCCGAGCCCGGGCGGACCGAAAAACAGCACATGGTCGAGCGCCTCGCGCCGGCTCTTCGCCGCCTCGATGAAGACACGCAGATTGTCGCGCAGCTGGCGCTGGCCGACGAATTCGTCGAGCACGAGCGGCCGAATCGAGGCTTCGGGCGCGTCTCCGTCGCCCTTTTCGAGGGCGACCACCCGCGGCGCGGCATCGCTCACCGCTCGGCCCCGCGCGCCAGCTCTTGCAGCCCGGCCGTGATCAGCGCCTCGACGGCCGCACCGTCGCCGAGCCGCCGTGCCGCCGCGGTGACCGCGCCATAGGCTTCGACTCGCCCGATCTTGAGATTCTCCAGCGCCGAGACCGCGTCGGCGATCGCGCCGTTGGTTGCCGGCACAGCGCCACCGCCGCGCGACGCGGGCTCGCCGATCGCCAGGGCGAGCCCGCCGATCTTGTCGCGCAACTCGTTGACGATGCGGGCGGCGAGCCGCGGCCCGACCCCGTCGGCGCGCGCCAGCATCGCCTTGTCCTGCGCGACGATGGTGAGGGCCAGCGCCTCGGGCGCGACCGTCGACAGGATCGCCAGAGCAAGCCGCGCCCCGACACCCTGCACCGTCGTCAGCAGGCGAAACCAGTCGCGTTCGGCGACATCGATAAAGCCATAGAGATGGATGTGGTCCTCGCGGACATGGGTCTCGATCAACAGCCGCGCCGCGGCGCCGGGCGGCGGCAGGCGACCGATCGTGCGGGTCGAGCAGAAGGCGAGATACCCCACCCCACCGACATCGATGACGGCCCCGTCCGGCCCGACCGAATCCACTGTCCCGGCAAGCTTGGCGATCATCGCGGTTGGCTCCACGCCCGCAATGTGGCGGCGTGATGGGCATGGCAGATCGCCACCGCCAGCGCGTCCGCGGCATCGGCCTCGACGATGGCGCAGCCCGGCAGCAGGCGCCGCACCATCAATTGGACCTGCTCCTTCCCGGCATGGCCCGCGCCGACCACCGTTTTCTTGATCAAATTGGCCGAATATTCCGCAACCGGAACGCCGCGCTCGGCCGGGGCCAAGAGCACAACGCCGCGGGCGACGCCGAGCTTCAAGGTCGAGGCGGCGTTCTTGTTGACAAAGCTTTCCTCGACCGCGGCCTCGTCCGGATGGAAGCGTTCAAGCACCGCGGTGAGCTGGCGAAACAACGCGACGAGCCGCTCGGCCAGCGGCAAGTCGGTCGGGGCGTGGACGACGCCGTCCGCGACATGGCTGAGCCGAGAGCCGGCGACGTCGATCACCCCCCAGCCGGTGTGCCGCAGTCCGGGATCAAGCCCGAGGACCCGCATCGCTGTCGTCGCCCCCGCCCCTGAGCTTAGGCGCTCAACCGCGCCAACACTTCCTCGCCGACCTCGAAATTGCCGTAAACATTCTGCACATCATCGCTGTCCTCGAGCGTTTCGATCAACTTGAAAAGGCTCGCCGCAATCTCCTCGTCGATGGTCGTGGCGGTTTTCGGTCGCCAGGCCAACCGGGCCAGAGTTGCTGGGCCAAAGCGCTTTTCGAGCGCGTCGCGCACGCTGTTGAAATCCTCCGGCGCCGAGATCACGACATGGCCTTCATCGTCGCTCTCGACGTCGCTCGCGCCGGCCTCGATCGCGGCGTCGAGCATCGCATCGGCGCTTCCCGCGGCGGCCGGATAGGCGATCTCGCCGACACGATCGAACAGAAAACCGACGCTGTTGGTCTCGCCGAGCGCCCCGCCTGACTTGGTGAACGCGGCGCGCACCTCGCTGGCAGTGCGGTTGCGGTTGTCGGTCAGCGCCTCGACGATGACCGCGATCCCGCCCGGCCCATATCCTTCATAGCGCACCTCGTCATAGGCTTCGCCGCCCTCGCCGCCGGCGCCGCGCTTTATCGCGCGCTCGACGGTATCCTTCGGCATGTTGGCCTGGCGCGCTGCCAAGATGGCGGCGCGCAGCCGGGGGTTGGCGTCGGGATCGGGCAGGCCGGAGCGCGACGCGGTGGTCAGTTCCCGGATGATCTTGGTGAAGACCTTGCCGCGCTTTTTGTCCTGCGCGCCCTTCCGATACATGATGTTCTTGAATTGCGAATGGCCAGACATCGTCGCGTATCCCGAATGACGAATGAGGGGCTCGATGCCCTCGTGGTCTTGATGCCCGGGCCGAAGCGCCCGCAATCACGTCAGCAATCCGATCGGCGCGGCCTAACAAGCCAATATGGCAGGATTGCGGCGACTCCCGAGCAATGCGGGCATCGTTCCGTGCGCTCAGGGCCGCGGCAAATGCGGCATCAGGCGGCCTCCCACCCGCACCGACTCTATATGGCGCGCCAAGCCGGTCATATCGTCGACCGCCACGAAGACGCCGCACAGCGTCGCTTCCCCCTCGGCCACCTTGGCCTTCTCGCCCGGCACCTTGGTGACAAAGCGGCGGATCGAGGGCGCCTTCTGCATGCCGATCACCGAATCATAATCGCCGCACATGCCCGCGTCGCTCAGATAGGCGGTGCCGCCCGGCAGGATCTGCGCATCGGCGGTCGGCACATGGGTATGGGTGCCGAGCACCGCCGAGACGCGGCCATCGGCGAAATGGCCGAATGCCATCTTTTCGCTGGTTGCCTCGGCATGGAAATCGACGACGATCGCGCTCGCGCCGCGGCCGAGCGGATATTGCGCGAGTATCGCTTCGAGCCGCGCAAACGGATCGTCGAGCGCGTCCATGAACAGCCGGCCCATCAGGTTGACGACAAGGATGCTGCGCCCCCCGTCCAGCTGATGTAGGCACCAGCCGGCGCCCGGGGTTCCCTCGGGGAAATTGGCCGGCCGCAGTAGCCGTGGGTCGCGCGGAATGTGGGCGATCAGCTCGCGCTGGTCCCAGACATGGTTGCCGGTAGTCAGGATGTCGGCGCCGGCATCGTAAAGCTCGCCGGCGAGGCGCTCGGTCAGCCCGAACCCCGCCGCCGCGTTCTCGGCATTGACGATAGCGAGGTCGATCGCGAGGTCGCGCTTCAGCTGGGGCAGATGCGTCTTGATCGCGTCGCGCCCCGAGCGTCCGACCACATCGCCACAGAGGAGGATGTTCAAGCAGGCGCTCCTACCCTAAGCGGCGACGCAGGTATCGGCCCTCACCCCAATCCTCCCCCGCATGCGCCCTCTCGGCGCGCGCATGGACGCGCCTGTCGGGTGGCGCATCGACGATGCGCCAGGGGAGTCCGCGCAGCGGACGGGTTGGGGCTAACAGCGCACGGGCCCGTCGGTTTGATCACGAATAATGGGTGGAGCCGCCTCGGCCGTCGGCCGACAACACCTCCGCGGCCCGCCATTGCAGGTGGGAGCCATGTACCGGAGCCACGGCTCCGACAGGGACAGCCCCCTTGAGGTAGGTATCGGCCCCGGGGTAACTAAGCGGCCTAACGAACCGCGCAGCTCCACCCGCCCTCTACCTAGGCTGTCTCGATGCGCGCCGCAATGGCCTCGATGCGCTCGGCCATGCCGCGGATGCCGGAGGCGGCCGCTTCAGTCGCCTCGCCCCCAGGACCGCCCGCAGGACCACCGGCGCCGCGCGTGCGGTTGCGCTCCTGCTGCACCACCTCGTTGGCGTCCGACAATTCGTCGGCGATGACGAGCGAGGCCAAGAGGATCAGCCGGGCCTCGCCGATTTGGCCCAACGCCTTGGTGAACTCGCCGATCTTGGCATCGACATATTGCGCCAGGCGGCGGATGCGCGGCTCCTGCCCGTCGGCGCAGCTGAGGGCAAAGTCGCGGCCGTTGACCTTGACGACGACCTGGCCCATCTCAGTCCTCCCGTTCGAGCAACTGCGCCAGCTTGGCGAGCGCGGCATCGATCCGCGTGGCGATCGCCGCGGCAGCACTTGTCGCCCGCTCGTCTTCGGCGGCGCGCTTTGCCGGGTCCGCTGCCGCCTCGAGCCGCGCAACGGCCGCCTTGAGCCTGGCGATCGCGTCGTCGAGTTCGCTCATGTCAGCAGCTTAGGGACCGGTGGGCCGGATCGTCAACGCGCCCCAGCCTAACGCATGCCTAACGCACCCTCTCATATTTCTGCAGCGAGCGGATGACGGCCGGACGTGGCGTCTCAGGGAAGAATTGCGGCCACTGGGTCCACGACACCTCGCCGACATAGAGGTCGCCGCGCGAATCGACGGCGAGGCCGTGCGGCCCGAGGAACGATGTCGGCGCGGTGCCGGCGTGCGGGTCGCCAAAGCGTGACAACAGCTTACCCTGGTTGTCGACGATGCTGACACGCGGGCCCAGATTGGGGCTGTTGCGGTTGACCGGCTGCACCGGACCCAGTTCGCCGATGTAGCAGACCGGGCGGTGGGTATGCGTCATGAAGATGCCGCACGGCCGGTGCAGATTGTTCCACTGCGCCTCATACTTGCCGTTGCCGTCAAACACCTGGACCCGGTGGTTCTCGCGGTCGGCGACATAGACCCAGCCATCGGCGTCGGTGCAGATATTGTGGACGATGTTGAACTGGCCGGGCTCGGTGCCGGGCTCGCCCCACGACATCAGCAATTTGCCGTCCGGCGAATATTTGTGAACCCGGGCGTTGCCGTAGCCGTCCGAGACGTAGATGTCGCCGTTTGGTGCCAGCGCGGTGTGGGTGCAGCGGTGAAACGGCTCGCCGCTCATGTAGGGCGCGGGCTTGCCCGGCACGCCAAGCTCCAAGAGGACCTTGCCGTCCGCCAGCCGGCATTTGCGCACGAAAGACCCGCCATCATCGGTCAGGTAGATCGACTCGTCGGGACCCATGTGGACGCCGTGGGCGCGCGGGTACTGCCCCTCGCCCCACGAACGCAGGAATTTGCCGTCCCGGTCGAACACCATCATCGGGTGCTCGCCGCGATTGAAGGCATAGACGTTGTCGTTGGCGTCGACCCCGACCGCACCGACTTCCTTGAACGACCAGCCCTCGGGCAATTTTGCCCAGTCCTCGATGATGCGGTACCTGTACTCGCCGGTCCCGACGATGATCGCCATTCGATTTCTCCCGTCCCGGGTTGGGGCCGCGCCTTATAACCGGCGCCAGGCCCGAAAAAATCTAATAATCTCCTCATCTCGGACGTCATTCCCGCGAAAGCGGGAATCCAGGGCACCAGGGCTTCACCGGTTGCTCTGGGCCCCCGCTTTCGCGGGGGTGACGAGTGAGGCTCGTGGCTCGCAGGTCAACGGCTTCCAGGCACAACTTCAAGAAAGGTACATCCATCGGGGGTGTGGGCTTGGTGCTCCGACCCAGCCCGGTTCAAAATGTAGGTGCCAGGTCCGGATGCACGTTGCTCATCAACAAACGTGCCTGCAAGAATATACAGATGTTCGTCGTATTCATGACGCTCAACGACGCCCATTCGGTAGCCCGGGTCCCATTGGACCAACATGGTTAATTGCCCCGTTCCCGTATCCTCATGGAGGACCTTGCGCCGCGAGCCCGGCCGGAATTCCTGCCAGTCCTCTCGACTGCTGTCTACGTAGGTAATGAGCTCGGGATTTTGTGTGCCTGTCATCATGATCCCCGTAATGGCGGCTCAGTGAATCCGCTCGTATTTCTGCAAGGCCCGCAGGTTGGCGGGATGCGGCTGGCCGGGGAACAGCCCTGGCCACAACGTCCAGCACACTTCGCCGACATAGAGGTCGCCGCGCGAATCCGCGGCCAATCCATGCGGCCCGATGAACGAGGTCGGCGCCGTCCCGGCAAACGGATCGCCGATCCGCGACAACAGCTTACCCTTGTTGTCGACGATGCTGACCCGCGGCCCGAGATTGGCGTTGAGGCGGTTGACCGACAATTCGCCGATATAGCAGACCGGGTTATGGGTGTAGGGCATGTAGAGGCCGCACGGGCGGTGCAGATTGTTCCACTGGGTTTCGTATTTGCCGTTGCCGTCGAACACCTGGACCCGATGGTTCTCGCGGTCGGCGACATAGACCCAGCCATCGGCATCGCTGCAGATGTTGTGGACGAGGTTGAACTGGCCCTCGTCGCTGCCGGGCTCGCCCCACGACATCAGCAATTTGCCGTCCGGCGAATATTTGTGAACGCGGGCGTTGCCGTAGCCGTCCGAGACATAGATCTCGCCCTTTGGCGACAGCGCGGTGTGGGTGCAGCGGTTGAACGGCTCGCCGCTCAGATAAGGCGCCGGCGTTCCGGGCACGCCCAGCTCCAGCAGCACCTTGCCGTCGTCGATCCGGCATTTTCGCACGAAATGCCCGCCATCATCGGTCAGGTAGATCGAGTCGTCGGGGCCCATATGCACCCCGTGGGCGCGCGGATACTGCCCCTCGCCCCATGAGCGCAGGAACTTGCCGGTGCGATCGAACACCATCATCGGATGGTCGCCCCGCCCGAAGGCATAGACATTGTCGTTTTTGTCGACGCCGACCGCGGCGACCTCCTTGAACGACCAGCCGTCGGGCAGCTTCGCCCAGTTCTCGATAATGCGGTACTTGTAGTCGCCGCTTCCGACGATGATCGCCATTGGCCCCTCCCGATTGCGTCTCGCGCGAAACTCTGGCGGAACGTTATCGGAGCCGCCGGCTCGAGACAATTGGCACGGCGGCGGCGCGATGGTGACGGCGCCCGACGCGCGGCGTTTGCGGAAGACGCAATAGACGCTAGATTGGCGGCCATGAACGCTACCGCTCCCCCGCTTCCGCCGCCCGCCGACCCCAAATTGCGCCGCATGGCGAATGCGCTGCGCGCGCTCGCGATGGACGCCGTCGAGCAGGCGAAATCCGGCCACCCCGGCATGCCGATGGGGATGGCCGACGCGGCGACGGTGCTGTTCACCCAGTTCCTGCGCTTCGACCCGCAAGCCCCGGACTGGCCCGACCGCGACCGCTTCGTGCTGTCCGCCGGGCACGGCTCGATGCTGCTCTACGGGCTGTTGCACCTCCTCGGCTATGCCGACATGACCTTGGACGAGCTGAAGCGCTTTCGCCAGCTCGGCAGCCGCACCGCCGGGCATCCCGAGCGCGGCCTTGCGACCGGCATCGAGGTGACCACCGGGCCGCTCGGCCAGGGCCTCGGGAATGCGGTTGGGATGGCGCTCGCCGAACGCCTGCTCGCGGCGCAGTTCGGCGGCGAGATCGTCGATCACTTTACCTATGCGATCGCCGGCGATGGCTGCCTGATGGAAGGCATCAGCCACGAGGCGCTGGGGCTCGCCGGGCATCTGCGGCTCAACAAGCTGATCGTGCTGTGGGACGACAACTCGATCACGATCGACGGGCCGACCAGCCTTTCCGTCTCGGATGATCAGATCGCTCGGTTCCAGGCGCATGGCTGGGCGGCCGAGCGGATCGACGGCCAGGACCACAACGCCGTCGCCGCCGCGATCCGGCGCGCGCAAGCAAGCGGCCGGCCGAGCCTCATCGCCTGCCGCACGACGATCGCGTTCGGTGCGCCAACCAAGGCCGGGACCGCGGCGGCGCATGGCAGCCCGCTCGGCGCCGAGGAGATCGAGGGCGCCAAGGAGCGGCTCGGCTGGGAATTCCCGGCCTTTGTCGTGCCCGACGACATCCGCGCGCAATGGCATGAAGCGGGCGCCCGCGGTGCGAGCGTCCGGCGTGCCTGGGAGCAGCGGCTCGCCGGCATCGCACCCGAGCGGCGGGCCGAATTCCTGCGCCGGCAAAAAGGCGAGTTGCCGGCCGATTTCGACGGCCTGATCGCCAAGCTGTGCGAGGATTTTCGCGCCAAGAACGCGAAGCTGGCGACGCGCCAGGCTTCGGGCGCCGTGCTCGATGCGCTGGTCCCGGCGGTGCCCGAGCTGATCGGCGGCTCGGCCGACCTGACCCCGTCCAACAACACCCGCGCGAAAGACCAGAAAGAGGTACGGCCAGGGGATTTCACCGGCCGCTACCTGCATTACGGCATTCGCGAACTCGGCATGGCCGCCGCGATGAACGGGATCGCCGCGCATGGCGGGCTCATCCCCTATGGCGGGACTTTCCTCACCTTTACCGATTACGCCCGGCCGGCGATCCGCTTGTCGGCACTGATGGAGGTCGGCGTCATTTATGTGATGACGCACGATTCGATTGGGCTGGGCGA
>JBGPTQ010000010.1:0-14210 GCA_041490725.1 Allostellaceae bacterium
CCCCGGAGGCCGAGGCCGCGCTCGCCGCGCGCGGGGTGCTCGTGTTGCCCGATTTCATCGCCAATGCCGGCGGCGTCATCTGCGCGGCCGTTGAATACCAGCGCGGGAGCGAGGCAGCGGCCTTTTCGGCCATCGACCAAAAGATCCGCAGCAACATTCGCGGGGTCCTCGATCGGGTTGCGGAAAGCAGAATGCTGCCGCGCGCGGCCGCCGTCGGGCTCGCCAAAACACGCATCGAGCGGGCGACGGCTACCCGCCGCTGGGAGCACTAACTTGCCCGGCGTTATGGGCTCCACGGCGATCCAGCCGGCCCCGGATAGACGGCGTGTGGTCATCCTTGGCGCGGCCGGGCGCGACTTCCACAATTTCAATGTGGTCTACCGCAATGATCCGAGAAGCGTGGTGGTCGCTTTTACGGCGGCCCAGATCCCGGGCATCGCCGGGCGACGCTATCCGGCGGCATTGGCCGGCGAGCTGTATCCCGACGGTATTCCGATTTGCAACGAGTGGGAGCTCGAAGCGCTGTGCCGCGCCCAGGCGGTTGACGAGGTTGTGTTCGCCTATAGCGATGTCGCCCACGAGCAAATCATGCATCTCGCCTCGCGCGCGCTTGCCGCGGGAGCGGATTTCAGCTTGCTGGGCCCGCGCCGCACGATGCTGCGTTCGGCGCTACCGGTCATCGCTGTCAGCGCGGTGCGAACCGGTTGCGGCAAATCGGCGATCGCGCGCTGGCTGTCGCGTCGCTTGCGCGATCAGGGACGCAAGGTCGCCGTATTGCGGCATCCCATGCCGTACGGCGACCTGCTTCGGGAACGCGTCCAGCGTTTTGCCTCGCTCGCCGACCTCGATGCCGCCGCCTGCACGGTCGAGGAGCGGGAGGAATACGAGCCCCATCTCGCGCTCGGCAATCTCGTTTTCACCGGGGTCGACTACGCCGCGATCCTAGCTCAGGCCGAGCGGGAAGCCGACATCATCGTCTGGGACGGCGGCAACAACGATTTTCCGTTCATTCGCCCCGATCTGCATATCGCGTTGGCGGATGCCTTGCGCCCGGGTCAGGTCGCCACCCACCACCCCGGCGAAGCGGTCGCCCGAATGGCCGATTTGTTGGTGGTCAACAAGGTGGATGCCGCCTCGGCGGAGCAGGTGCAGACCGCCATCGACGGCTTGCGGGCGGTCAATCCAACGGCGCCGATCCTGCGGGCGCGCTCGCCGGTGCAGCTCGACGATCCCGCCGCTGTCAAGGGGCGGGTTGTGCTGGTGGTCGAGGATGGGCCGACGATAACCCATGGCGGCATGGCGTATGGCGCGGGGTATGTCGCGGCCATAGCGGCCGGAGCTGCGCGGATCGTCGATCCGCGGCTGTCCGCGGGTGCCGAGATCGGCGCGGTATTCAGCGCCTATCCTCATATTGGCCCGGTCCTGCCGGCGGTCGGCTATGGGCCGGCGCAGCTTGCCGCGCTCGCAGCGACGATCAACAACAGCGCAGCCGAGGTGGTGGTTTCGGCGACGCCGATCGACCTGGCGCGGTTGGTCCCTATCGACAAGCCGGTGATCCGTGCCCGCTACGACTATGCCGAGGACGGCACGCCGGGTCTGGCGAGCGTCGTCGATGAGTTTCTGGCTCATTACTCGCGCCAGCACCGGGTCGGCTGATGCGCATCGTCATTGCCCTCGGGGGTAACGCGTTGCTGCGCCGGGGCGAAGCGCCGGAAATCGAGACCCAGCGCCGCAACGTGCGGATCGCGGCGGAGGCGATCGCGCCGATCGCCCGACACCATGAAGTTGTCATCACTCATGGGAACGGCCCGCAAATAGGGCTCTTGGCACTGCAGGCGGCGGCCTACCGCGGCGTGCGGCCATACCCGCTCGACCTCCTCGGCGCCGAAAGCGAGGGCATGGTCGGCTATCTGCTCGACCTCGCTCTTGCCAATGTACTGCCCAATCGTGAAATCGCTACATTGCTGACCCAGGTCGAGGTCGATCCCGCCGATCCCGCCTTTTTGGCGCCCGAGAAGCCAATTGGCCTGGTCTATGGCAAAGCCGAAGCGTTGCATCTGGCGGCAGAAATGAACTGGCCGATGGTTCGCGATGGCGACGGATGGCGCCGAGCGGTTCCCTCGCCAGCGCCGCGACGGATCCGAGAGATCAACGCAATCAAGCTGCTGCTGCAGGCTGGAATCATCGTGGTCTGCGTCGGGGGTGGCGGTATTCCGGTCGCGGTCTCCGCCAGCGGGGAGATCAGCGGTATCGAGGCTGTCGTCGACAAGGACCTTGCGGCAGCATTGCTCGCGGAGGCGATAGAGGCCGATTTCCTGCTGCTCCTGACCGATGTACCGGCCGTGTGGACGCACTGGCCAATGATTCAGGGCAGCCCGATCGGGGCAACTACTCCGGCGCAACTCCGCCGTTTGACCTTTGCCAAGGGTTCCATGGGCCCGAAAGTCGAAGCGGCCTGCCAATTCGTCGAGAAGACCGGGCGTCGAGCCGCGATCGGGGCCATCGATCAAGCGGAACCAATTCTGGAGGAGAACGCAGGGACCATTATCCACGCCGGCTGATAGAGGCAGAGGAGAACGGCATGAGCAAAGACTTCGCACAGATCGCTAATGATGTGATAACCGGGGCGCGGATATTGCGACAGGGCGCGCCCGACGCGATGAAGGCCTTTGCTGCGCTGGCAACGGCTGCCACCGCATCGAACGCCCTTGACCCGAAGATCAAAGAATTGATGGCGGTTGCGATCGGTATCGCCGTCCATTGCGAGGGCTGCATTGCCTACCACACGAAGATGGCGCACCAGCACGGTGCGACGCGACAGGAAATCCTCGAAACAGTCGCGCTCTCGGTCTACATGGGAGGTGGGCCGTCATCGGTATATGGCGCCGATGCGGTGCAGGCATTCGACCAGTTCAGCGGTCAGGCGGCTCCGTGATCGCATGGCGGGCGAGGTCGAGCGACCGCCATTGAGCGGCGTCGCCATGCGTCCACCCTGGTGCCGGTCTGCGACGCGCAGATTACGCCGATGCCTGCGCCACCGCCGCACGCGGCTCCCTGGCTTGGAAGTGCGGGATTACCTCGTCACCAAAGAGGCGAATGGTACGGAGCACCTCCTGGTGCGTTGCCGGCCCGATGGCACACAGTAAAATCACTTCCTCGATACCCAGGGCCTCGTACATTTCGATAAACCGGATACAGTCCGCCGGCGTGCCAACGCAGAACTTCGTGCCCTGCTCGCAGACCTCCTGCGGCGTCGGCTCCCCCGGATGCGGCCCACTGGCGAGGCGTTGATCGCGCGCGTAATAGCCCTGATAATCCGCTGGCACGGTGGTCGGATCATAGTCGCGCCACACCAGGCGGGCGCGTTCGCGTTGTTGCTCGAGGTACCAGCCGACGAGTTCGGTGCCGCGCTCGGCCACGACCCGCGGATCCTCGTGGCAGTAGCCTGCCGTCATCAGCACGGTGCGCCGGGCGGGCCCGGCCCCGTTGCCCCCGGTAAGCTCGGCGGCCGTGTGCAGTGCTTCCTGATAGAGCGCCATCAGCTGTTGGACGCGGTCCGGGCCGCCTTCGCTGCCGAACAGCCCGCCCATCCCGAGGCTGCCCGTCAGGCGCGCCGTCTCGTCGCTGCCGCAGGCGGACCATAGCGGGGGGTGGGGGCGCTGCAATGGCTTCGGGAGAACCTCCCGGCGCGGAATATGGAAATACTCCCCGTCGTACGAGATCTCCTCCTGGGTCCAGATGCGCGGCAGCAATTCGGCAAATTCCTGCCACATGCCCCGGGTATCGCGCAAATCCGCCCCGTACGGGGTGATCTGGTAGGGATAGCCGGTCCGGCCCAGGCCCACGTCGACCCGCCCATGGCTCAAAATATCGAGCGTCGCCATGCGCGCCGCCACGTGCAGCGGGTGGTGAATCGGCGCGAGCACCACGCCAATGCCGAGGCGGATCCGGCTGGTGCGCTGACTGACCGCCGCAAGGGTGAGGTCCGGGGCGCTATTGTGCGACCACACCGGGCGAAAGTGATGCTCGGAAAACCACACGCTGGCAAAGCCCTGCTGTTCGGCATAGGGAATTTGCTCCAGGGCTTCATAGATGCGTTGGGATTCACTGGATGGGGTCCAGGGCTTGGGAACTTGAATCTGGTAAAACAGGCCAATTCTCAT
The DNA here is from genome assembly GCA_041490725.1 of Allostellaceae bacterium. Lineage (GTDB taxonomy): Bacteria > Pseudomonadota > Alphaproteobacteria > ATCC43930 > CGMCC-115725 > DATARH01. The sequence goes on from JBGPTQ010000010.1 coordinate 4,164, forward strand.
CGGACCCTCACCTATTAGAGAGTTTCGCCTTACGCGAGCGCGTGCTGTTGCGGCAGTGCGACCGGAATCTTGTAGAGGCTCACGGCGTTTGCAAAGACCAGTTGGTTGAGCGCCGCTTTCCCCAGAGCCGCCTCCGCCGGAGCATGTCCCATCGTCTTGGAGTGCGGCCAGGGACTGTCAAGACCGGGGAAGTCGCTGGCCCAGAGGAAGTTGCCTAAGCCAATTTCGGGCACGCGACGGAAACCGCCCTCTTCCTCGACCTCGAACGTGAAGAAGACCTGGCGCTTGACGAACTCGCTCGGGTTGTCGGAAAGCGGGATGTCGGGCTTGAAGACACGGGTCGGCCCGCCGAATTCGTACTCGCGGTCGAAGCGCCAGAACAAAAACGGGACCCAACCGACGCCGGCCTCTTCGAGGACGAAGCGTACCCCGGGATGGCGGTCGCAAATACCTGAGAAGACGACGGCGCTCATCAGCTCCGCCATCGCTCCGATCGGGAAGTTGGCAACCCGCATCAGGGATTGGTTGCGCGGTTCGAGGCCCGCGACCCCGACCCCGATCTGGCGCGAGCCGCCGCTCGGATACGCGTGCAGATTGACCGGCATCCCGGTCTCCGCGGCGGCGGCCCAGACCGGCTCCCACATCTGGTGCATCACCGGTTCGGGTGCGAAAACCCAGTCGAAGATGACCCCGGTGGGCAGGCCGAATTCCGCCACTCGCAGCAGCTCCGCGACGGCTTCGTCGGGTGTTTGGCAGGGCAACGGCAGCAGCATGATGAAGCGGCCGTTCGATTCCTCATAGAGCTCGCGCGCCCAGTCGTTGACGGCCCGGACGCAGGCGGCACGCAGCTCTGGATCCTTGATCGCCGATATCTGCTCATAGGGACCGTTGACGAGTTCGGCATCGACCCCATCCCGGTCCATGTCTTCGCAGCGATAGCGGGCATTGGCCGCGCGGAAGATGCCGGGCTCGGGCTCTTCCGCCAGGCCCGCCCGCGTGTAGCAGTTGACCGGCCCGCGGCCGACGCCAGCCCAGCCGACGCCGCTCCAGGGCTGACCCTCCACGACCCATTGTCGGGTGCCGTCCGGCCCCTGCACGACCCGCGGCCCGGCGTCCTGGAATTTTCTGGGCAGGCGCTTCGTCCACAGGTCGAAGGGAAGGTGCATCAGCCGGCAATGTCCATCCGCGGATACCACGCCAAATCGCTTCTCCATTGCGCGTTTCCTCTCTCAGCGGGTTGGGCGATCAAACCTCGTGGCGGACCTAATGCGGCGCCATCCCGAGCCTGCCGTCAATATCCCCGTTGCCAATCGATGACGTTGTGGAGCGGCCTTCCATCGAGATAGGCGCGCAGGTTGTCGCAGAAGAGGTCGATCCCGCCATGGCGGTTCTCGTCGCTGCCGCCCGAGATATGCGGCGTGATCAGCACCCTCTCGTCCTGCCATAGTCGCGCGGTTGGCTTGCGTTCGAATTCGCCGACATAGACATCGAGCGCTGCGCCGCGCAGGTGACCCTGCTGAAGCGCGTCGGCGAGGGCCTCCTCGTCGATGATCTCGCCACGGGCGACGTTGACGAGCACGCCGCCCGGCTTCATCGCGGCGAAGCGCTCCTTGTTGAAGAGACCGGTCGTCTCCGGCGTCCATTGGCAGCAGATCACGACAAAATCGCTCTGCGGCAGGAAGCGGTCGATCGCCGCGGCCCCGCCGATCTCGCTGAACCCCGGCGGCAGGGGCGCCGCTGGCTGCGCCTGGCGCCTGGTGCCGACCACCCGCATGCCGAGCGCGGCGCAGAGGCGCCCGACCTCGCGCCCGATCCCGCCGGCGCCGACCACGCATACGGTCTTGCCTTGTACGAGGAGCGGCCGGTAGGCGCGATGATCGAAGGCGCCCGCCGCGCGATCGATCGCGGCGCGATTGAAGCTCATCGCGAAGTACAAAATACCGGTGACCGCATATTCCGCTATCGCCAGCGGGTTGGCCGCGCCGCGCGAGGTCGTCACCACCACGTCGCTGCCCCACAGATCGCTCGTGAAGAGGTTGCTGGCGCCGGCCTGCCGCTGGTGCACCCATTTCAGCCGCGGCGCCCTGGCGCGCAGGTCGAGTGGAAACGGCCAGCCGCCGATAATCACCTCCGCCTCGCCGAGCAGGCGGTCGCGGTCCTCGCGGCTTCCCGACCCCATGGAATTCGGCACGAGGTAGCGCGCCACGGCGAAATCGGTCCAGGTCTCGCGGATCTCGCCATCGAACCAGCCCCCGGCGTCGATCAGCCGGACCCTGGGATCGACCGCCTCGATCCGCGCCCGTTCCGCCGCGCTGGTGCGCTGGGTGCTCAGAACATTCACCTTCGGCATTCACCCCTCCGTCGGCGCCTTGACCCTCCAGGCGTCCGCCATCCACTATCACTGCAAAGCAGGAGAAACATCATGGCTGAGAGAGTGCCGTTTCTGAATACCGCCTACAGCGCCTATCACCATCGCGAGCGGCCGGCGGCGGACGAGGAGCTGACCCGGGTCGGGCCGGGTACGCCGTGCGGGGAATACCTCCGGCGCTTCTGGCAGCCGATCGTCCTCGCAAACGAATTGGGCGAGCTGCCGCGGCGGGTGCGCATCCTTGGCGAGGATCTCGTCGCGTTCCGCGACAAATCAGGCGCCATCGGCCTATTGGAATTGCATTGCCCGCACCGCGGCACCTCGCTCGAGTTCGGCCTGATCGGCGACAAGGGCATAAGGTGCTGCTATCACGGCTGGCTGTTCGATTGTGACGGCCGGGTCCTCGAGACGCCGGGCGAGCCGGCCGACAGCACGCTGAAGGATCGCCTGTTTCACGGCGCCTATCCGGTGCACGAATACGCCGGTTTGGTCTTCGCCTATATGGGGCCGCCGGACAAGCAGCCGGCGTTTCCGATCCTCGATACCTACGACCTGCCGGGCTACCGGCTGGTTGCCCGCGCCCCGACCGTGTGGGAGTGCAACTGGCTGCAGGTCAAGGAAAACAGCATGGACCCGGCGCATCTGGCGTTTCTGCACACCCTGCCGGGCAGCGAGGGGTTCACCGACGATTTCAAGGAATTGGGCGAGTGGGATTGGATGGAGACCCCGGTCGGCATGGTCTACATCGACACGCGCCGGCAAGACGACCGGGTGTGGGTGCGCGTCGCCGATTTCATCCTTCCCAACATCCACCAGTTCCCGCCGAATGCCGATCCGATGGCAACGCGCAATTCGATCAACCGGCCGATGGCGACGACCTGGGCGGTGCCGCTCGACGACGGCCACACGATGCAGATCGGCTATTACCGCGCCCCCGAGGGCAAGGAGACGCGGCGCGGCGGCGGTTTCGGGCAGGATGCCAGCCGCCCCTATGAAGAACGCCAGCGGGTTCCCGGCGATTACGACGCGCAAATCAGCATTCACGGCGGCGTCGCGCGGCATGGGCTCGAACACCTCGCGGCCACCGACCGCGGCATCATCATGATGCGCAACATGATCCGGCGCGGCATTCGCGCGGTCCAGAGCGGCGAGGATCTCGGCACCCCCATCCTGCGCAACGGGGCGGCGGTTCCGACCTACAGCCACGATCGGGTGGTCACGGGCATCGCCCCGGCGCCGACACTGGAAGGGGACCGGCTGCTGCTGCGCGAGGTCGCCCGCAACGTGGTCACGGAGACGGTGAAAACCGGCTTGGCGACCGCCTGACGGCACGTCGTTGCTTCCAGGCTGCATCGTCATTCCGGGACGCCTCGAAGAGGCGGACCCGGAGTCCATGAACATCAGCATTTCCAGCACAGCCATAGTAGGGCGGAAAAGCGCAGCGTCTTCCGCCGGTCTTGAGCACCAGAACGCAAGAGGATATGGCGGAATGCGCTCCGCTTTTCCGCCCTACGCGCCTGCCCAAAAATCACGATCGGTCATAGAAAGCTATGCCGATGCCCGCCCTCGTGACCCGCACTTGCGCGCGAATTTGATGATGGCTTCCCTCTTCCTGTAGCGGTGCACCATACAGCGTTTCCGCCGCTTGTTTTGGAGAACCAGCCCTGACTTTTTGATACGGATTTACCTTCAATTTTCCATCCGGCCACAACTGAACCAAATACGTGGTCTGCATTTCTAAACTCCGCGGATCGTGCCGGCCTGCTATTTCGTGGCGCAGGCCCGAATTTTCAACTATATGGCAAGCACCGGAGCGGGAAAGGGAAGCGGATGGGACCGAAACTCGGTGCGCTCACGGGTTTTGTAGTAAGCTTTTCAATCATGTCGGTCACGGCTTCAGCGAACTGGCAATACACACAATGGGGAATGTCGCCCGAACAGGTCGTCGCCGCATCTCGGGGTTCAGCACACTTAGAACAGGACAACGGAGCAACTCTGCCGTACCTATCTGGCTCCGCCAAGGCACTGTTACTGGCGAAAGATCGAATCCAGATCGAAAACTTCAATTTTATCGTCGGATTCTATTTCGATGTCAACCGACGAACCTTAAAGAGCGTGTTTTTTACTCTACCGAAGTGCTCTACAAGTGATGGAGGAAGGTTGAAAGAATTGCTAAATGCCAAATATGGTGCGCCGCGAGACAGATTCTACAATCTGATCACGAAATGGGTAAGCCCATTTGCTCCTGATATGATCACCTTTACGTCAGGTGACAGTTGTTCGATAGAATACGCGCCAATTCCGGCTAGCTTATAGGCTAAGGCGTCAGGATCGCGATTTCCCGATCTGGAGTTAGCACGCCCACCGCAACCAACCCTCCGTGGGGCGGAGAGGGAGAAAAATTCGGGTCATGAGAGATATGGTTCACCCCGTTGTCCCGCGCGCCCCCGGCGTCCCGCACAGCTCCCATTGGGGGGCGTTTTCGGTGCTCGTGCGCGATCATGGGATCGAGGTTGTTCCCCATCCGCGAGACGCCGCTCCCTCGGTCCTGCTTGGCAACATCCCGGCCTCCGTGTCGCACAAGGCGCGGATCGCCCGGCCGATGATCCGGCGCGGCTGGCTGGAGCAGGGTCCCGGGCCCGATCAGCGGCGGGGGTGCGACGAATTCGTGGCGGTCTCCTGGCCGGAGGCGCTCGACCGTGTCGCCGCGGAATTGCGCCGGGTCTATACCGCATACGGGCCGCGCGGGATCTTCGGCGGGTCCTATGGCTGGGCCAGCGCCGGGCGCTTCCACGATCCCCAGCACCAGATCCACCGCTTTCTGAACCTCGCCGGCGGCTATGTCCGCTCGGTCAACAGCTATAGTTCGGGCGCGGCGGCGGTGATCCTGCCGCACATCATCGGCCCGCAATCGGCGGTCGCCGGCAACAACGTCAGCTGGGCCGAGCTGGTCGACGAGAGCGCGCTGGTCCTTGCCTTTGGCGGGATGGCGCTGAAGAACAACGATGTCGGCGGCGGCGGCTCGAGTCAGCACATCGCCCACGACCGCCTCGTCGCGGCGCGCGAGCGCGGTGTTGAATTTCATCTGATCGGCCCGTTGCGCGATGATTTTCCAGCGGCGGTCGAGGCGGTCTGGCATCCGATATGCCCCGGCACCGATGTCGCGCTGATGCTCGCTCTGGCGCATACCCTGGTCAGCGAGGGGTTGCACGACCGCGCCTTCCTCGACCGGTTCTGCGTCGGCTGGGAGGGGTTCGAGGCCTATCTGTTGGGAAGCGGCGACGCTCAGCCGAAAAATGCCGCTTGGGCCGCCGCGATCTGCGGCATACCGGCAGACGAGATCATCGGCCTCGCGCGGCGCTGCGCGGGACGGCGCACCCTCGTCACCTGCTCGCAATCCTTGCAGCGCGCCGAGCATGGCGAGCAGCCGGTGTGGATGGGCGTGGTGCTGGCCGCCTTGCTCGGCCAGATCGGGCTGCCGGGCGGCGGCTTTGCCTATGCGCTGGGGTCGACCTCGAATACCGGCAAGCCGCCGCTGGCGGTGCCGTTGCCGACCCTGCCGACAGGCCGCAACGCCATCTCCGATTTCATCCCGGTGGCGCGGATCGCCGATATGCTGCTGCACCCGGGCGAGGCGTTCGATTACGACGGGCAGCGACTCACTTATCCCGACATCAGGCTGGTCTACTGGGCCGGCGGCAATCCGTTTCACCACCATCAGGATTTGAACCGGCTGCGCCGCGCCTTCGGCCGCCCGGACACGGTGATTGTGCATGAATCCGCGTGGACGGCGAGCGCGCGCCATGCCGACATCGTATTGCCGGCAACGGTCACCCTGGAGCGCGAGGATATCGGCGCCTCGGCCGGCGATCCGCTCTTGGTGGCGATGCATCGCGCGGTCGCGCCCTACCGGGAGGCGCGCGACGACTATGACATTTTCGCCGGCCTCTCCGAGCGTCTCGGGATCGCCGAGGCGTTCACCGAGGGCCGCTCGGCCCATCAGTGGCTGGAACAGATTTACGAACCGACCCGCCTTGCGCTGGCGGAGCGCGGGGTCAACGCGCCCGGTTTCGAGCAATTCTGGGAAGACGGCGAACTCATCCTGCCGACCCTGAAGTGGGACGGCGGCATCGTCCGTGCCTTCCGCCGCGACCCCGGGGCTGTAAAGCTGCCGACGCCGAGCGGCAAGATCGAGATCGCATCCGCGACGATCGCCGGGTTCGGTTATGCCGACTGCCCGGGACATCCGGCCTGGCTGCCCCCGGTTGACGGCGCCGGGTCGCCGACCACGGTGCGCTTCCCGCTGCAGCTCGTCGCCAACCAGCCGGCGACCCGGCTGCACAGCCAGCTCGATTTCGGCGCCACCAGCCTCGCCTCCAAGATCGATGGGCGCGAGCCGGTGCGCATCCATCCGCAGGATGCCGCGGCGAGCGGCATAAGCGACGGCGACATCGTGCGGCTCTACAACGAGCGCGGCGCCTGCCTTGCCGGGGCGGTCCTGAGCGATGCGCTGCGCCCGGGCGCCGTCCAGCTGGCGACCGGGGCCTGGTACGACCCGGACGACCCCGCCGCGGCGACGCCCTTGTGCGTCCACGGCAACCCGAATGTGCTGACCCGCGATGCCGGCACCTCCCGACTGGCGCAGGGCTGCATCGGCCAGCTCAGCCTGGTTGAGATCGAGCGTTTCCCCGGCCCCTTGCCGCGCATCAAGGCATTCGACCCGCCGCCCGGTGAGGGGGCGCCGTGATCGTCGCCCTGCCGCTTTACGACGACAACCCGATCCAGCACCCGCCGGTCGTCACATATGCCCTGATCGGCATGAGCATCGGCGCCTTTTTGTGGCAGCTCGGCCAGGACCCGGAGGTCGTCGCCTATCAGTTCGGCATGGTGCCGGCGGTGCTGTTCGGCTATCGCGAGCTGCCGCCCGAACTCGCCATCATCCCGCCCTGGGCAACGCTCCTCACCAGCATGTTCCTGCATGCCGGGTGGGTGCACATCGGCGGCAACCTGCTGTTTCTGTGGATTTTCGGCAACAACGTCGAGGATCTGCTCGGGCGCGCGCGCTACCTCCTGCTGTATCTTGCCAGCGGGGTTGCGGCGGCGCTGATCCAGGCGCTCTCGGCCACCCACTCGCCGGTACCGATGATCGGCGCCAGCGGCGCGATCGCCGGGGTGCTCGGCGCCTATCTGGTGACCTATCCGCGCGCCAACGTGCATTGTCTCGTCTGGATCGTGATCTTCTTTTGGATCGTCGCGGTCCCCGCCTGGATCCTGCTCGGCCTGTGGTTCGCGATGCAGCTGATCAGTGGCCTCGCCGCCGCCCCGGCTAGGCCGGGGGTGGCGTTCTGGGCGCATGCCGGCGGTTTTGCCACCGGCATCATCCTGTTCGTGCTGTTGCGGCCGCGCGGCGTTGGGCTGTTGCAGCCGCGGAGGACCCCGATTTGGGCGACCGCGCCGCCGAGCGCTCTGGCCGGCCGCCAGACCTTCCACCGCGGCAGCGTGCCCGATGCCGGGCCGCGTGACACCCGCCCGCCCGGGCCGTGGGGATAGGACGCCTCGCGGCTCTCGCTCAGCGGATCGCCGGCGGGTTGATCCCGGATGGCAGCGGCCGCCGGCCGCGCGCTTCGGCCGGTGTCGTCTGACCAGTGGCGGTCGCCGCGGCCGCCGGCGCCGCAACCGGGGCGGTGCCCGGATTGGCGTCGGCCTGGTCGAGCTCGGCGAGCAGACGATCACTGACCCGCGGATCGATGGCGAGACGGCGCGCCGCCTCGAAACGAATGATTGCGTCGCGCGTCTGCGGGCCGACGGTCCCATCGACCGGGCCGGCGAAAAGCCCCAGCCTTTGCAGGCCCGCCTGCGCGCGCCTCACCGGATCCGCGGCGGGGTTGCCTGGTGCCGCCGACGCGAGCGCGGCCGGCGGCCGGCCCGTGCGCCGTGCATAATCGGCGAGCGCCCGCCGAGTCTGCTCGGTCATTACGCCGTTGACGGGACCGGGCATATACCCCTCCCGCTTCAGTTGCTCCTGGAGTGCCGCGATCGGGCCGGACGCCGATTGCGCCGGCGGCGGTGCGGCCTCGGCCGCCGGCGCTGCGACATTTTGCGCGAGGGCGGCATCAGAGCCAGTCAACGCCGCGGCCACCAATGCTGCCCTTAGGATCACCCTGCGCATGGTAAAATCTCCGGGCCCCATTTCACCTCCACCGCCGCTCATATGGTGCTCGCGCAACCCGGCATCAGGTGAGAGGGAGCTGTGTCTGAACCAACACCGATACGGCATCGAGAGATCCCGCGCCGACAGTTCGACCCACGCTCACTTCCGTAGCCGTGCGCTAGGTACCGTCGGGCCGCGCGAGGCCGAAGCTCTCGGCGAGCAGCGTGTAGGAGCGTTTGCGCGCCGCGAAGTCGTGGCAGATGGTCAAGACGACGATCTCGTCGACCCCGTAGCTTTGGGCGAGTGCGCTGAGCTCCGCCTTCACCTGATCGGGGGTGCCGACGACCTGGCGGCGGCGATGGTATTCGACCTCGCGAAGCTCGGCTTCGCTGTAGGGATAGGCGAGCGCGTCTTCGGGCGGCGGAAACGGGGCGAGGATGCCGCGGCGTTGCCGCAGCCGCCACAGATCGCGGCTGGCGGCGAGATGGCGCGCCTCAGCCTCGCTCTCGGCGCACACCACGAAGACGCCAATGCTGCCCTGCGGCGCCGGAAGCCGCGTCGAGGGCCGGAAGCGCAGCCGGTAGGCCTCCATGATCTCCGGCCCGCCCTCGTCATTGATGAAATGCGCGAACGAAAACGGCAGGCTGAAATAGGCGGCGAAGAGGGCGCTCTGGTCGCTCGATCCCAAGAGCCAGATTTCCGGATTGGTGTCGCCCGCCGGCGTCACCCGGATGCGCGAGAACGGATGGTCCGCCGGCATGGTGTTTTCGAGAAACGCCAGGAGATCGGCGATCTGGTTCGGGAAATGCTCGATGCCCAGCGCCCCCGGCCCATGCTGCAGGGCGATCGCGGTCAGTTGGTCGCTGCCCGGGGCGCGGCCGATGCCGAGATCGATGCGGCCGGGATAGAGCGTCTCCAGCATGCGGAACTGCTCGGCGACCTTCAATGAGCTGTAATGGCTCAGCATGACGCCGCCCGAGCCGACCCGCAGATGCCGTGTCTCGGCCGCCACCCGCGCCACCATGATCTCGGGGGCGCTGCCGGCGAGGCCAGGCGAGCCGTGGTGCTCGGCCAGCCAAAAGCGGCAGTACCCCAGCCCATCGACATGGCGGGCCAGCTCGATGGTTTCAAAGAGCGCATCGCGCGGGGTGACGCCCTCTCGCACCGGAGACTGATCGAGGACGCTCAGTTTCATAATGGTCCGCAGACTACACGGGCCGCGCCGGAATAGGCACGGCCGTTGCTATGTGGGCGCAACGATGAGAGGAGGACCGGCGAAGCTTGAATTGTCATCCCGTGGGCCTTCAGCCCACGGACTTGTTCCGTGGGGAAAGCCAGGCTCACCAATCCACTTCCGGGAGGCTGAAAAGCGGGTCCCGGCCTTCGATCTGGTGAATAAATCTCGGCCTTGCCGGCAGGAGACGGGCTGCACCACGATCCCGCGTCCTTCGAGACGCAAGCTGCGCGGGCTCCTCAGGATGAGGTTTTTCTTTAATGCCATCATAGATTTAACCTCATCCTGAGGAGC
>JBGPTQ010000011.1:0-14057 GCA_041490725.1 Allostellaceae bacterium
ATACCGTGCGCGCCTATCTCAACCAGCAGCGCGGCTACGGCAAGGCCGAGGCGCTCGTCTATGCCAAGCATCCGTTCCGTTTCAATCTGTTCGGTCAGGCCAAGTGGCTTGGGCGGATCTACGGCGATATGTCCGCGGCGCTCTTGTTGTCGAGGAAGCCCGTGATCTATTCCGGCGTGTTCGGGCGCGGTCTGTTCCAGACAATGTACGAGCCGCCCTCATCGTTGACCGCGTTGTTGCCGCTGACCTTCGAGTGGAGCGTTGCCGCGCTCTTCCTCGCTCTCATCGGCATCCTTGCCGGGGGCTGGCTGTGGCTGCTCGCGGTGCCGCTGCTGGCGACCTGGGGGATGTGCATCAACGGGGCGCTGAAAGCCTCGATCGACCCACGCTTCGCCGGGCTGAAGGCGCGTGCGCTGGTCGCCCTCTTGATCTATCTCGGACCGATGCTGCGCGGCTGGGAACGCCTCAACTGGCGCGTCAAGACGATGCAGACACACGACCACATCGGCCTTGCGGCGGTCGAACAGCGAGCCCGCATCGTCTGGTCGGCGCGGGCCTTCGTGCTGTCCTACTGGAACGAGGCCGCGGCCGAAAAGGAGATGCTGATCGAGGGGCTGATGGATTTCCTCTTGCCGCAGAAATATTTCGTGGTGGCCGATACCGGCTGGAGCAAATGGGACCTCAAGATCGCGCGCGGTTTGTGGAGCCGCGCCCTGGTCACGGTGTGCAGCGAGAGTCACGGCGGCCAGAAACGCCTGTTGCGGGTGCGCTGCGCGATGCGCTCGTCGAGCCTCGCCCGGGTGCTGCTGCGCTGCTATGGGGCGCTGGGCGCGGGCAGCCTGATCCTCGGCGCGCCGGCAATCGCCTTGGTCTTTTTTGCCGTTGGGATGGCTAACCTCGGGGTGATTGGCTGGCGTCTCGTGACGTTTGGCCGGATCATGCACCGGATCATCGAAGCGGTAGCGAGCCAGGCCGGGCTGATGCCGGCCGAGCCGGTCGGCGCCGCGGCGCTGCCGATTGGCGAGCCGCGCACGGTGTGAAGCGCTCCCGAAGCGCCGCCCGATGATCGCCAAGTTCCTGCCCTATCTGAAAGCGCATCGTTGGCCGGTCGCCTGGGCGCTCGCGCAAGTTTTCCTGGTCGCCGGGGTCGAGCTCCTCAAACCCTGGCCGCTGCAGATCGTCATCGACTATGTGCTGGGCGGCAAAACGCCTCCGGCCAGCAGGCCGCTTGGGGAACTCTTGTCATTGCCGGCAGGCCTGCTGCTGCTGGTCGCCTGTTTCGCCATCGTCATCGTCCATTTCGCCGCCGGCGCGCTGACCCTCTGGCACAATTACACGACGATCCGGGTCGGCCAGAGCATGGTCAACGATCTGCGCGGCGACCTCTATGCCCATCTCCAGCGGCTTTCGCTCGCCTATCACAGCCGGCAGCGGGTCGGCGATCTGCTCTACCGGATCACCGCGGACAGCTTTGCCGTCCAGACGATGATCATGAACGGGGTGCTGCCGATCCTGTCCGCGGTGATCCTGCTCGGCGGCATGCTGATCGTGCTGTTTCCGATGGACCCGCTCTTGACCGTGCTGGCGCTGGCGATCGTCCCGGTCCTGTTCGCGCTGATCGCCACCTTCAATCGCAAGATCGTCGACGCCGCGACCGAGGTGCGCGACCTCGACAGCCGGGTCTACTCGCTCGTGCAATGGGGCATGGCCGCGATCAAGGTCGTGCAGGCTTTCACCAAGGAGGAGGAGGAGCACCGCCGGTTCATGGGCGCCAGCGGCGACAGCCTGCGCGCCACCCTGCGCCTCTATAATTGGCAGACGCTCTATTCGGGCGGGGTCAATGTGATCATCGCGCTCGGCACCGCGGTGGTCATCTATGCCGGCGCCCGGGCGGTCATCTCGGGGACCCTGTCGCTCGGGCAACTGATCGTGTTCATCGCCTATCTGGCGCAGCTTTACGCGCCGATCAACCAGATCACCCAGAGCTGGGGCCTGATTGCCGGAGCGCGGGTCGGCGCCGCCCGGGTCTTCGAGGTGCTCGACACCGAGCCCGACCTCAAGAGCGGCACGCGCCAGTTTCCGCCGGAGGGCGCGCATGGCGCCGTCGCGTGGCGCGGCGTCAGCTTTCGCTACCGCCCCGCGACGCCGGTGCTGAACGATATCGATTTCACCGTCGCCGCCGGTTCGACAGTCGCGGTTGTCGGGCCGACCGGCGCGGGAAAATCGACCCTGCTCGGCCTGTTGCCGCGTTTCTTCGACCCGAGCCACGGATCCGTCACGATCGATGGAACCGACATTCGCGAATTCACGCTTCCCTCGCTGCGCAGCCAGATCGCGATGGTGTTGCAACCGCCGCTGATCTTTCCGCTTTCGGTCGCCGACAACATCGCCTACGGCCGTCCCGGCGCCGATCATGCCGCGATCGAAAACGCCGCCCGCCTGGCGCGCATCGACGATATGATCGCCGGATTGCCGCAGGGCTACCAAACTCAGCTCGGCGAAGCGGGGGTGCTGCTCTCGGAAGGCGAAAAGCAGCGCATCACGATCGCCCGCGCGCTGCTGCGGGGCGCGCCGATCCTCATCCTCGACGAGCCGACCTCGGCGCTCGACGTCGCGACCGAGGCGCTGGTGATGGCGGCGATCGAGAGCCTGATGCACGGGCGCACGACTTTCATCATCGCCCATCGGCTTTCGACGGTGCGGCGGTGCGACCGCATCATCGTGCTCCGCGACGGCACCATCGCCGAACAGGGCAATTTCGCGGAACTGCTGCGGCGTGGCGGCGTCTTTGCCGACTACTATCGCACGCAATTCGCCCCGGAACACGCCGCCGAGGCCGGGCTCTCGGTCTCGGCGTGAGGCGCCAAGGGCCATTGGGTGGGCGTTGCCGATATACCACAAGCGATGTTGCTTAATTGCCGCCGCCTCCGCCTGGTCCCCACTGGAATTCGCTAATCGGGCGCAGGCGGTGTTGCAGCTCTGCCAATACAGCCTCAATATACCTGGACGGTACCGCGTGTCGCAACAATTGCTGCGATGCGGCGCGGCTTCTATGTTGGGTTGCAGCATTATGGTTTGACTGAGTCTTGCTACCGTCCCGCCCGGAGGTTCCCGGATATACAGGATCCGGTGATCGCGCAATCCGCCATTTGCTGTTGCATGACCGACAATGAGGCGTTAGGCTACCCTCGCTTTGGGGGATGCCGCACGCCGTTTATGCGGGGTGGGGAAGCGGCGGTTCCGCAAATCCGCGGACCGCGGTTTCAAGCGCATACGGCGGCGGCGCCACCTGGATCGTTGTTTTGCAAGCCTGGTCGGGCGCTCGGCCCCGACATCCACGGCTCAATAAGGCGCGGGGGGCGAGGGGTGAGCGATATTTTGCGCTGGGGGAGTCTGCGCTTCCCCGAAAAGCGATGGTTGTGGAGCCGTGCGAGCACGGGCGCCGGGTTCGTCTTGGGGCACCCTAAGGCGGCCGGGCTGGGTGCCGCGGCGGCGATTGGTCTCGCGGCGTCGGTCTATTTCGGCGTCGGCTATGCCCGTTATGGGCAGCTTGCCACGGCACAGCAGGCGGCGGTCAGGCACGCCGAAACCGCCAATGCCGATCTGCAGGATGCGCTGGCACGGCTGCGCGACCAGCTCGGCGCCGCCAACCAGGCGCTCAGCATGGCGCAAAACCGAGTCGCGGCGTTGAGCGATGACGCGAAAAAGCAGCTGGCGGTTTCCGAGCAGGCCGCGACCTCGAAGACCGATCGCGTCACGCAGTTGACGCGCGCCCTCGAACAGGCGCAGCGCGAATTTCACCTCGCCGAGGCACAGCGCGTCACGCTGATGGCCCGGCTCAGCAAGGCCACTACGGATTTGACCGAGGGGCAGGCGCACCAGCAGCAGGCGCAGGCCGGCCTCGACCAGTGGCAGAAGAAGATCCAGCAGCTGACCGCCGATCGCGATAAAGCCGTGAGCGAGCGCGATCATTTCCGCGCCCGCCTGGGCGAACTCGAACAAAAGCACTCGCAGCAGACACAGCCGCCGCCTCGCCCGGTGGCCGCAGCGCAGCCCGAGCCGGCCGCTCCGGCACCGGCGGCTCTGGCCACGGCAACGCCGCCGGCCGCTCCGCCGCCGAGTATGGCTCAGCAGGCCGCCGCTCCGGCCGCGGCCATCGTCAGGGCAAGCCGCGGCGGGCTCGCTCAATTCGAGCGCGTGCTCGGTTCGGCCGGGGTCGATGTCGCCCATCTGTTTGCGCAATACGGGGTTCGCACCGGCGAAGGCGGCCCGTTCATCCCGGCGCCGGGCGGCCAGCACCCCGACACTACTCTGAGCCCGGAAAAGCTCGCCGCCCTGAGCCGCCTGGTCAACGTGCTGCCGGTCTCGGCGCCGCTCCTGAGCTATGAGATCGGCAGCGGCTTCGGGGTGCGCGGCGACCCGATCAACGGCCGCGGGGCGTTTCATACCGGGCTCGATTTCCGGGCGCCCTACATGTCGCCGGTCTATACGACGGCGCCGGGCGTGGTGAGCTATTCCGGGTATCGCGACGATTACGGTAAGGTCGTCGAGATCGATCACGGCAACGGCATCGCGACGCGTTATGCGCATCTCCATCGCGCGACCGTCTCGGTCGGGCAACGCATTGCCGCGCACACCCAGATCGGCTTCCTCGGCAGCACCGGGCGCGCCACCGGCCCGCATGTGCATTATGAGGTGCTGGTCAACGGCGAACCGCAGGACCCTGAGAAATTCCTCGGCCTCGCCCGCCTCGTTTCGGTGGTGCGGCAGTAGCGTCGGGCTGCCGAGCGCAGCGGCGGCGCGCCGCGGCGGGCCTGTGGCGAGCGCCGGGAGATTCCCTCGGTGTTGCGCCCGCCTACCGGTTATCCCTTCCATCCGCGCGCTCGCTATGCGATGAGAAATCTCGCAGCGAGGCCCCCGGCGCTGAGGCGGTCGGCCCCCGGGCGCTGAAGCCGGCGGCGCGTCGGCTGCCGCCAAAGAGCGGGCGTGTAGAGGATGCGCAGCATCGCAACGGGTTTCGAGATTCCGGGTGTGCTGTGGCGCCGCGACCCGCATGGCGACAGCTTGCCGCTGGTGTTGGATTCGCCGCATAGCGGCGCGCTCTACCCCGAAGATTTCGCCTATTGCTGCCCATTGGCGGTGCTGCGCCGCGCCGAGGATAGCTATGTCGACGAGCTCTTCGAGGCGGCGCCCTCCTATGGCGCAACGCTGATCGGGGCGCTCTTCCCGCGCAGCTATGTCGATGTCAACCGGGCATCGGACGATCTCGATCCGGGGCTGTTGGCCGGCGCTCTACCGCCCTTTCTGGTGGCGCGGCCGATGACCCGGGTGGGCCTAGTGCGCCGCCATGCGCAACCCGGCGTCCCGATCTACGACAAGAAGCTCAGCCCCGACGACATCCTCGCCCGGATCGAGCGCTATCACACGCCCTATCATCGCGTGCTCGACGAGGCTTGCCAGCGCCTGCATCGCGAATTTGGCGCGGTGTGGCACATCAACTGCCATTCGATGCCATCCTACGGCCCCACCCGCGAGGAGCGCAAAGGCGTCTACGCCGATTTCGTGCTGGGCGACCGCGACGGCACCACGTGCGCCCCCGAATTCACCGATTTCGTCGCCGGTGTGCTGCGCGGCCTCGGCTACGACGTGCGGATCAACGAGGGGTACAAGGGCGTCGAGATCGTGCGCCGCCAGGGCCGCCCCGCCGACCAGCGGCACAGCCTGCAGATCGAAATCGACCGGGCGCTTTACATGGACCAGAAGACCTTGGAGAAACTGCCCGGCTTCGACCCTCTTCGGGCCGATCTCGCCCGGCTCGTCGAGGCGCTCGGCGCGTTCGTGCGTAGTCGCGTTTAGTGATTGCCTCACGGCTGCCGACAGGGTCCCAGCCGATCGATGAGACAGACTGGAGCGCTGATCACACGCCGCCGATTACACGGGGTCCGGAAAACCCAGCCGCCCGAGGCGGCGGGGACGCCGCGGTTAGGTCCGTCATGAAGCGCTTTGAAATTACCCTCCTGATACGTCACCCGGACCTCAATCCCGAGCTGATCAAAGCAAAGGTGGGTCTCCAACCGCACCGATCGTGGCAAGCCGGCGAACCCAGATTCACCCCAAAAGGTAGAGTTTTTCCCAGAAGCCACAAAACAAGTTGTTGGAACCACGTGTTCCGATACCAAGGCGATGTCCATTTTTCTGAGGAAATCGATACGATATTAGTCCAACTTACGCCATGTAGGGCTTTAATTCGAGAAATAGACCAGACCGGCGGTAAATCGCAGCTATTTCTAAAGCTGCCGGGCGACCAAAACCTCGGTGACGAGTTATCGTGGAAGATATTAGAAAAATTCGCTCACTTAAAGATCGGATTTTCCCTCGAAACCTTTCCACAAATGGGCGCGGAGGAAGCCGCATAAGAAGAGAATTGACTAGAGCGTGATCCAATCAGATTGAAGCGCTAAAAATATTCCCCTCCCCCGGGCTTGTCCCGGGGGTCCACGTCTTCGAGATCGGGATACCTGGGAAGAAGACGTGGATGCCCACGGATCAAGTCCGTGGGCTGAGGGCCCACGGGTCAAGCCCGGCCAAGGGGTTGAGAGAGTGATTCTACCTGAACGAATGTGGCTCTAGCTTCTGCTGTCTCGCTCTCCGACCTGGATTGTCCAGGGAGTCAACCCGCAGTTAGGCGCGCTCAGCCGCCTGGACAGCATGCCGGATCGCGGTTGTATGATGCGCCAAGGCTGCCGTTTTCAGGCAATTCCAAATGGATCTGGTCCAAATGGATCTGGTCCAAATGGATCTGGCCGAATGGCTGCGCGGGCGGCCGCGCTTCACCAGCTCCGCGGGGAGGCTGGACGAACCGAAGAGCTGGCGGACGCAGACCTGGCCCGCGCAACGGAGCAAGTGATCCCCTTCTTCGCCGCGCATGCGATGGTGTTGCGCGGCTGGGCGCTCGTCGAGAGGGGACAGCCGGAGGAGGGCATTGCCCAGCTGCGCGGGGGCCTCGCCGCCTATCGTGCGACTGGAGCCGAAATCGAACGGTCGCATTGGCTCGCCCTGATGGCCGAAGCGTGTCGCCATACCGGCCAAACAAAGGAAGGATTGGGCGTAGTGGCCGAGGCGCTCGATCATGTCGCGCAAACCGGGATCGTGTATTACGAAGCCGAGCTGTATCGGCTCGAAGGGGAATTGCGGCTGCGCGTCGATGCCGCCGACGAGCAAAGATCGGAAACCTGCTTTCGCCGTGCTATCGAGATTGCCCGCAAGCAGCGGGCAAAGTCATGGGAATTGCGCGCTGCGACGAGCCTGGCGCGGCTGTGGAGCGAACAGGGCCGGCGCACCGAAGCGCGCGATTTGCTCGCGCCGATCTACGGCTGGTTCACCGAGGGGTTCGACACCGCCGATCTCAAAGCGGCAAAGGCGCTGCTGGCCGAGCTGGCCTGAGCCGCGCGGCCGAACGGCCCCGCTGCCAGCGGTACGAACCAGAATTCGAGGACCTGCCGCGGTTAGTATTCTCGTTTTGTTCTTGTTATTTAATCAACATTGTGCTATTAATATCCACACGCTAATTCATTCAAACAGGGGTCCTCATGCACGACGCGATTTTGCTGAAACCACACCATTGCGACCACCGCGGCCGGTTCGTCAAAGGCCGGTCGGGCAATCCCGCCGGCCGGCCGCCCGGGCTGCGCAATAGGGCGACGCTTGCGGCCGAGCTGATGCTCGACGGCGAGGCCGCGGCATTGACCAAGAAGGCGCTCGAGCTCGCGCTCGATGGCGACCACGTGGCGTTGCGCCTCTGTCTCGACCGCGTCATCGCGCCGCGCCGCGAGCGGGGGGTCGCCTTCACGATGCCGCCGGTTAACGGGGCCGCCGACCTCGCCGGTGCGATGGCGGCGCTGGCCGGCGCGGCGGCGCAGGGCATGATCACCCCGGGCGAGGCGGCGCAGCTGTCGCAGGTCGTCGAGACCTATATCCGCGCGATCGAGACGACCGACCTCGAACGGCGCTTGCGCGTCGTGGAGGCGACCCCTGTACCGCGCTATTGATAAGCGGCTGGCGCGCAGAGAGATGCCCGCGGTCGCCCACCGCGTTGGTCTGCGGGCCTGCGCCGCGATCGGCGCGGGTTGCCGCGAGGCCCTGGAGTCCGAGGGGCGCGACGTCGCCGGGATCGATCCGACGCGCGCGCGGATCGTGCGCCTCGGCGTGGCGGCCGCCGCCGAGCTTGCCGAGATCCCCGATACACCCGCATTAGCGGCCGGCGACCACGCCTTTATCGCCCCGCATCCGTTCGCTGCGGACGGCCGACGGGACCCGATCGTCCGGCAGATGCAGCGGCTGGTCGCGCGCTATCGGGACGAATGCGACATCGATCGGCTCATCATCCATTGGGAGATCGCCGACGCGTATGCAAGCTACCTCGCGCGCCTGGCCGGAGGCGAAGACTCCCTCTCCGCCCTTCAGGGGGAGGGGGAGGGTGAGGGTGAGGTGGGTACCGGCGAGCGCTCAGGATGAGGTTCTTTATTAATGCCATCGAAAGAGGAGGCCGCGCAGCTTCCGTCTCAAAGACGCACGCCGCTGATGCAACCGCAAGCCGACCCGCTAACCACCCGTCGGCAAATTATCGAATCGGCTGCGGCAAGCGGCAGTGCTCGGACCGCGGCCGTCCCGGCCGCATGCGGGCGGGACGCCCGCGGTCCAAACGGTGCAGTTATTTCCTAACAATCCCTAACCACGGCTGCCGGAGGCAGGCGGCCCGGTCACAACCAACGCGCGATTTCGGCCTGATCTGCTCCTGCGGATTCAGGAAGACAGTCGAACATCGCTCAACGAACGGTTGCAGGCCGCTGTCGCGCTCCTTTCCGAGCCGACCTGCGCTATACTCAGGCGTCGCGGCATCCGGAGAGGCCGGCATGAATTTGACGGTGCGCCAGCTGCACCCGCTCTTTGTCGGCGAAGTGGACGGGGTCGATGTTGGGCATCCGCTCGATGCCGCGACGGTGCGCGCGCTCACCGCGGCCATCGACCGCTACGCGGTGCTGGTGTTCCATGACCAGGCTCTCGACGACGAGCGGCAGATGGCGTTCGCGCGCCATTTCGGCGAGCTCGAATTGCCGCGCAGCGGCCGCGCCGATGTGAAGCGCCGCCTGCGCCCCGAGATTTCCGACATCTCCAACCTCGACGAAGAGAACCGGCTGCGCGGCCGCGAGGATCCGCGCCGCTTCGACCAGCTCGGCAATCGGCTGTGGCATACCGACGGCTCGTTTCGCCGGGTCCCGGCGGCCTTGTCGATGCTCTATGCGCACCGCGTGCCCGCGCCGGGTCCGCTGGGCAAGGGCGAGACCGAATTCGCCGATCTGCGCGCCGCCTACGACGCGCTGCCCAGCGCCATGAAGCCCGAGATCGAGGATCTCGTCGCGCTCCACGACATCGCCTGGTCGCGCGGCCAACTCGGCTTCAGCGATCTGTTGTTCGGCGAGCGCCAAGTCTTGCCGCCGGTGCCGCAGCGCCTGGTGCGCCGGCATCCCGGCTCCGGGCGCAAGACGCTCTACCTCGCCGCGCATGCCTCCGAGATCGTCGGCTGGCCGTTGCCGGACGGCAGGCTCTTGCTGCGCGAGCTGATCGAGCACGCGACCCGCCGCGACTTCGTCTACCGCCACGAATGGCGCGCGGGCGATCTGGTGATCTGGGACAATCGCTCGACGATGCATCGCGGCCGGGCGTTCGACGAGAGCCTGGTGCGCGACCTGCGCCGGGTCACGACACGCGACATTGCCTCGACATTGGAGCAGGCTCGATGATCGCGCCATCGCAGCGCGGACAACCCGCCTCGCTATCCGCCGATCACCTATGGCGAGTACCGGGTGTGGTGGCTCAACACGAATTACGGCGCTAAGCTGGATTACGGAAAGATTTCGCCGCAGAGGGCGCAGGGCGCCCGCTGAGGCTTCGCCAACCGACAGGAGTTCTCCCAATGGCTAAGATCGCAAAGACCTTGCAGCCGCACATCAACTCGGCGTTTCCGGCCAATGTGTGCCTGGTCGGCTCGGTGCTGCCCGACGGTTTCGCGCAGGTCACCCCGCGCGGCGGCACGATGGTGTTCGATGACCAGCACATCGCGTTGTGGGAGCGCGGCAAGGGCTCGACCAGCGCCAATCTCAAGGACGGCACGCCGCTGACCGTCTATTTCCGCAAGCCGCAGCTGCGCGAAGAGGGGGTCCTGCCGAAAGGCGGCATCGCCCGGTTCTACGGCCGCGCGAAGATCCATAAATCCGGTCCGGTCTATGAGGAGGTGTGGCGGCGCCTGGTCCAGCCCGAGAAGGACCGCGACCCCAACAAGGCGGGCTTCGCCGTGCTGATCGCGGTCGAGCGCGCCGAGGATCTCGACGGCGCCGCTCTGACCCTCGAGTGAGCGGGGCGCCGCCTCGCGCGGCCGGGTTTTTCTGATCGATGGCGCTCCTCAGCCGACCGGAACGAAATCGTAGACCCCGACCCCCTGGATGATCAGGAACTTGCAGGGGCCGCCGTCTTCGCCATGCACGTAATGCGCGGTCTTGGGCGGCACCGCGCAGCGCTCGCCCGCCTCGAGCCGGTAGCTGCTGCGCGGCGCCCGCGTCTCGACGACCATGGGGCCGTCGAGGCAGACAAAGCTGTCGGTAATCTCGCTGTGATAATGCCAGGGAACGCACTGGCCGTTGGCGAGCGTCAGGACCTGCACGCGCAGATCGGCGCCTTCGGCGACGACTTCGCGGCCGGCGATTTCATAATTGCTGCGCGAGCGAACTTGCATTGGCCCCATCCCGTTCATGTCCATCAGTCCAGATATAGAGCGAAATTCCGCGATCGGGTAATGGTCCTCAGCGATAGGAGCCGCTCGATTACGTTCCATTCGTCTATCTGATGATGCCCAGCCCTGTCATCCTGACCGGTTCTGGAGGGATCCAGGAGGAAGCGCCCTCGCTCGGGAAGCCCGTGCTGGTCCAGCGCGCCGCGGTTGTACGGCGGGTCGGGCGACCCTATCATCACACCCTGTGCTGCAAAGGAGCCGCCGATGGCGCAAATCGCCGAGCTGGATAATGCCCCGGAAACGATCGAGGCGAGCCTCAGCTATCTCGCGAGCGATGCCGACAAGCTGGTCACCTATGTCGCCGCGCCGGGCGGCCGCGACGAGCGCGTCGGCGGCGCCGGCGAAACCCATCGCGTCGTGCTCCACAACGGCCGGCTCCGCGCCGACCGCTTCGAGTTCGAGCGCGAGGGTTTTCGCTTCATCGATCACGACACCAAGGTCGCCGACTTCTTCGACGATGCCGAGGTGCGGCGGGTCTACTACCCGGAGGTGGAGGCGCTGATCAAGCGGGAGAGCGGCGCCAAGCGCGTCGTCGTCTTCGACCACACGCTGCGCACCGCCAGCGAGGAGCAGCGCGAAACCCAGAAGATCCGCGACGTCGTGAGCCGCGTCCATAACGACTACACCGAATGGTCCGGGCCGCAGCGGGTGCGCGACATCATGGGCGAGGAAGCCGAGGCATTACTGCGCGGCCGCTTCGCGATCATCCAGGTGTGGCGCCCGATCAATCGCCCGGTCGAAAGCCATCCGCTGGCGATCTGCGATGCGCAGAGCGTCAAGCCTGAGAGCCTGGTGGTCAACGAGCGCCGCTATCCCGACCGGGTCGGCCAGACCTATGGGATCACCTACGATCCCGGGCAGCGCTTGTACTGGTTCCCGCATATGCGGCCAGACGAGGCGCTGGTCTTCAAGGTGTACGAATCGCTGAAGGACGGCCGCGCCCGCTGGACCGCCCATACCGCCTTCGCGGACCCAACCGCGCCGCCCCACGCCCGGCCGCGCGAAAGCATCGAGATCCGCACGCTGGCGTTCTTCTGAGGGCCGCGCCCTCCCCGGCCGCGTTTCCGGCGGGCTGGCTCCGGTCCTTACCGCAACCCATACAGCTTTGCGGCGTTGTCGTGGGTCAACTTGCGGCGCATGTCCGGCGACAGGTTCTGCATCTGGCGTTCGATGGCGGCGCGGGAGTTCGGCCAGACGCTGTCGGGGTGGGGGTAGTCGGAGGCCCACAACAGGTGGCCCTCGCCGAAGAACGGGATCAGCGCCATCGCCGCGTAATCTTCCTGGAAGGTTGCGTAGATCTGGCGCTTGAAGAGTTCGCTCGGCTTGGTTTCGAGCTGGATGCCGCCCTTGTCGGCCCAGAAATCCTTGGCTTCCCAGAGGCGCCAATGCCGGTAGTCGAGCTCCTGCACCAGCCAGGGGAGCCAGCCGGTGCCGGCCTCGGCCATCACCATCTTGAGCTTCGGGTGGCGCTCCAGGATGCCCCAGGCGAACAGATCGACGAACGGTTCGAGAAAATTTCCCAGAAAGAATTTGGTGTTCTCGAAGA
Source organism: Allostellaceae bacterium (assembly GCA_041490725.1). GTDB lineage: Bacteria > Pseudomonadota > Alphaproteobacteria > ATCC43930 > CGMCC-115725 > DATARH01. The sequence continues at coordinate 12,393 of JBGPTQ010000011.1, forward strand.
CGCTCGCGGTCTTGCCGGCGACGCGGTCGCCGGGCTTCCCGACAAACACCGTGATGTGCCAGGAGAGGATGATCCCGGTCTCTTCGAGCGCGGTCCACAGGCTCTCCCAGGCCGGGTCGTCGAGCTTGGGGCTAATGTTGGCGATCATCAGGGTGACCTGGCGGACGCCGCCCTTCGCGGCGAGGCGCAACAGCTCCGCGGTCGCCGCTTCCGGCGTTTCGGGCAGCATCGGCACGCCGATCAGCCGGTCGGGCGCGGCGCCGCAGAACTCCATCAGCCAGTCGTTGTAGACCCGGTAGCAGGCCTCGCGCAGCGCCGGATCGTCGGTCGAGATCTGGAAGATCGGGCCAAAGATGACCTGCGTCTCGACCCCGTCGCGGTCCATGTCCGCCAGGCGCAATTCGGCGTTCGCGGGCCGCCGCGCGCTGTGATCGTGGATGCCGGCGCGGTCGAAGGCATTGTAGATCGGCTTCACCGGCCGCGCCGCGCCGGTCGCCGGGGGTTTGCCGTCCCACCGTCCCCACACCTTGCCGTCGCAGATCCACACGGTCTGGCCGTCGCGCTCGGCGATGTGCGGGGCGCGGTCGCGCAGCGCCGCGGGCAGCCGCTTTTCCCACAGATCGGCCGGCAATTGGCCCAGATCCATGTGGTCGTCGCACGAGATCATCTTGTCGGCCATGATGTCCTCCCAGGCGCTTTATCGGCGCATAATAGCAAGGATTGAACGCGCGCGGGTCAGGATCTGGGTGCAAGGGCAGGTTTTCGCATCGTGACGGCCCGCATCGGCCGGCCGAGATCCGGCAGCATGATCGTCAACAGCCCGATCAGCGGCAGGAAGGCGCAGAGCTGATAGACCAAGTCGATGCTGGTCGCGTCCGCCAGCCAGCCGAGCGCCGCCGCCCCGACCCCGGCGAGGCCGAACGACAAGCCGAAGAAGAGGCCCGCGATCGTCCCGATCCTTCCCGGGACCAGATCGAACGCGTAGACGATGATCGCCGAGGAGGCGGAAGCGAGCGTCAACCCGATGACGACGCTCAGGATCCCGGTCCACAACAGATCGGCGTGCGGCAACGCCAGGGTGAACGGCACGACGCCGAGGATCGAGCCCCAGATCACCGATTTGCGCCCGATCCGGTCGCCGAGCGGGCCGCCGATCAGGGTGCCGAGCGCCACCGCCGCCAGGAACACGAACAGATAGATCTGCGCCCGTTCGATCGAGAGACCGAATTTCTCGATCAGGTAAAAGGTGTAATAGGTGTTGAGACTGGTCGTGTAGAACGCCTTGGAGAACACCAGCACCAAGAGGATCGCCAGCGACCACGCGACCTTGCCGCGCGACAGTGCCGGTCGGCCGGCGAATTGGGCCGGTCGCGCTCGGGGCGCCGCGGCGCGCTCTTTCCAATGCCAGTTCCCGACGGCAAACAGCACCGCCATCGCAATGAGCGCCGCGGCGGAGAACCAGCTGATGCTCGACTGGCCCTTCGGGATCACGATAAACGCCGCCAGGATCGGTCCGAGCGACGACCCGACATTGCCGCCGACCTGAAACAAGGATTGCGCCAAGCCGTGCCGCCCGCCCGATGCCATGCGCGCGACCCGCGAGGCTTCCGGGTGAAACACCGCCGACCCGGCGCCGACCAGGGTCGCCGCGACCAGGAGCAGCAG
>JBGPTQ010000012.1:0-14032 GCA_041490725.1 Allostellaceae bacterium
ACCAGGGTGTCGGCGCGGCGGAGAATCTCGGGCTTCGCCGCCGGCAGCGCCGTCTCGATCGCATGGAGCCGCGCGATCACGCGTTCGATATTGCCGTCGATTGCGACGGCGCGGGCGCAGGCATAGAGGTTGCGGGCGCGCGCGTAGTAGCCGAGCCCCTGCCACAGATGCAGCACCTCGTCGAGCGAGGCAGCGGCCAATCCGCCGATATCGGGAAAGCGTGCCACGAATCGGTCAAAATAGGGGCCGACTGTCGCCACGGTGGTTTGCTGCAGCATGATCTCGCTGAGCCACACGAGGTAGGGATCCGGGCGCCGGCCCGGGGGGACACGCCATGGCAGATCGCGGCGCTGGCGGTCGTACCAGGCGAGGAGCGCGGCAGGGTCGGGCCGGGGGGCCGATAGCGAGGGTTCGGATCGAATCGACGGCATGGCTCGCGAATCGAGGGGAGACGACAACGCCAGAGTAACCGGCGCGCCGGCCGAGAGCGAGCGCCGGCCGGGGTTGCGCGCCGTTGGCATCGCCGCCTCGCGGCTCGCTGCGCCGATCGTCGCCCGCCGCGGCGGCGGGGTTCTCGGCCGGCTCAAGGCGGAATGGGCCGCGGTGGTCGGAGCCGAGCTCGCCGCCACCACCTGGCCCGAGGCGCTCGGCCGCGACGGCGCGTTGAAGCTTCGCGTCGCGTCGAGCATTGCCCTCGACCTGCAGCACCGGGCGCCCTTGGTGATCGAGCGCATCAACCTGTTTTTCGGACATGCCGCGGTCGCGCGGCTGATTCTCGTCCAGGGGCCGCTGCCGCTCGCGGCCCCGCCCGCGACGGCGATGCCAACCCCGCTTGCGGCCGAGGAGGCGAAAGCCCTCGACACCCGGCTCGGCGACATCGCCGACCCTGAGCTGCGCGCCGCTCTCGCCCGGCTCGGGCGTCTGGTGCTGGCCGGCGCGCGGCGCGGCGAATAAGCGCGGGTCGGCGATCGTTGCGCCGCTCGATCGAAGCGATTAACATCAACATCTGGTAGCAGGAAGGTCCTGATGCGGGAGATCTGGTTTGCCGTGCTGGTTGCGCTGACGCTCGCGGGGGCACTCCCGGCAACCGCGCAGGCGCCAAGGCCCGGCGGCGATGCGAGTGCCAGCGACTTGCTGGCGACGACCGGAGAGGATCGGGTGCTCGGGCGCTCCGACGCGCCGATCACGATCATCGAATATGCTTCGCTGAGCTGCCCGCATTGCGCGCGTTTCGCGACCGGGGTGCTGCCGAAGCTCAAGGAAAAATGGATCGACACGGGGAAGGTCAGGCTGATCCTGCGCGCTTTCCCGCTCGACGAGCCGGCGCTGCGGGCGGAGATGGTGGCGCGCTGTGCCCCGCCCGCGCGCTACTACCCGCTGGTCGAGACGCTTTTCGAGACGCAGGACAAGTGGGTGGTCGCCAAGGACTGGCGGGCCGCGCTCCAGCGCACCGCGCAGCTCGCCGGGGTCGGCAAGCAAAAGTTCGACGCCTGCTTCGACGACAAGGCGCTGGAGGATCAGGTCGCGCAAAGCCGCCTCACGGCGGCAACGCAGCTTGGCGTGAACTCCACCCCGACCTTCTTCATCAACGGCAAAAAATACGAAGGCGAACCGAGCCTCGAGGCATTCGATCAGCTGCTGTCGGGATTGGCGGAAAAATCATGATGGCCCAAAAAACCATGACAAATTGCCGATGCAGGTAGACCGCCTCCGTCTCGCCGGGTTCAAATCCTTTGTCGAGCCGGCCGAGCTGGTGATCGAGCCGGGCCTCACCGGCATTGTCGGGCCCAATGGCTGCGGCAAGTCCAATCTCGTCGAGGCGCTGCGCTGGGTGATGGGCGAAGCTTCCGCCAAGCGGCTGCGCGGCGGCGAGATGGACGACGTGATCTTTGCCGGGTCGGGCGGCCGCCCGGGGCGCAACCTCGCCGAGGTCGCGCTGACGATCGACAACAGCGCGCGCGATGCCCCCTTTGCCTATAACGAGAGCACGACGATCGAGGTGGTGCGCCGAATCGCCCGCGGCGGCGGCTCGGCCTATCGGATCAATGGAAGCGAGGTGCGCGCCCGCGACGTCCAGCTCTTGTTCGCCGACGCCGCGACCGGGCCGCATTCGGGGGCGCTGGTCGGTCAGGGGCGGATCGGCGCGCTGATCGCGGCCAAGCCGACCGAGCGCCGGCTGCTGCTCGATGAGGCGGCCGGCACCGCGGGGCTCTATGCGCGCCGCCACGAAGCCGAGCTGAAACTGCAAGCCGCCGAGGACAATCTCGGCCGGCTCGACGATGTGATCCTGACCCTCGCGGCGCAGATCGAGACCCTCAAGAAACAGGCGCGGCAGGCGCAGCGCTATCGCCGGCTCGGCGAGCAGATCCGGCGCACCGAGGCGCAGCTGCTGTACGTCCGCTGGCGCGCCGCCGCGACGGAATCCGACGATCTCGCCGGCGAATTGCGCGCGAGCGAGCGAGCGCTTGGCGGCGCGAGCGAGGCCGCCCTCGCGCACCAGCGCCTTCGCGCCGAGGCGGAAACGGCGCTGCCGCCATTGCGCCTGGCGCAGGCCGCGGCAGCGGCCGGGGTGCAGCGCATCGCGCATGCGCGAGAGGCGCTCGAACACGAGCTGAACCGCGTGGTCGCGGCGCGCGCCGAGGCCGAGCGGCGCCTCGCGCAGCTCGCCGCCGACCTCGAACGCGAGGCCGAGCACCTCGCCGATGTCGAGGTCGGGCTCGCCCGCCTCGCCGACGAGCGGGGCGTGCTGGAGCGGGCCGGCGGCGCCGCTGAAGGCGCTCGCAGAGCGGCGGCGGCGCGGGTCTCCGCCGCTGTCGCCGACCTCGCATCAGCCGAAACCGGCCTGCAGCAGATGACCGAAGCCTGCGCCGCCGGTGAGGCGCGGCGCACCGCGCTCGAACGCCAGCGCCGCGACCTCGCCGAGCGCCAGAGCCGGTTGCGGGCCCGGCTGGACGAGAGCGAAAAACAGCGCGACCCGCTGCTGCGCGCCATCGTGTCGCCGGCGGCGATGGCCGATGCCGGCGCCGCTGTGGCCGAGGCGGCGGCGCAGATCGACAGCGCCCGCACCGCCGCGGCGGCATCGGCCGAAACGCTGGGCGCCCGCCAACAACGCGAGAATGCGGCGGTCGACGCGGCGCGCGAGGCCGATCGCGGGCTCGCCCGCCGCAGGGCCGAGGCCGAGGCGCTCGGCAGAATCCTGACGCCGAGCATCGCCGATCAGGCGGACGGCCCGGCGCTGCTGTCGCTGCTGCAGGTCCCGCCAGGGTTCGAGGCGGCGATTGCGGCGTTGTTCGATGACGAGCTGTCGGCGCCGCTATTGCCGCTCCCAGGCCCCTCGGCGGAGCCCGCTACTGGCCGCGCCGCCGGCTGGGTCGAGCTGGCCCCGCTCGCCGCCGTGGCGCTCCCCGCAGGGGCGCATCCGCTCGCCGGTGAGATCGGCGCCCCGCCCGCCCTCGCCCGGCGGCTGGCGCGGACCGGCTGGGTCGCGAGCGCGGCGGATGGCTGGCGCATGCAGCCGCTTCTCGAGGCCGGCCAGAGCCTCGTCGACCGCGACGGACATTTATGGCGCTGGGACGGTTTCACCCGACCGACACCGGGTTCGGCGGCGACCGCCGAACAGCTGCGCCAGCGCCACCGCCTCGCCCAGCTCGCCGAAGAGATCACCCGGGCGACGGCCGAAGCCCGCCGCACCGCCGAACAAGCCGACGCCGCCCGGGCCGAGCGCGACGCGGTCGCCGCGCAGCGGGTGGCCGAGGAGCGCCTGGCGCGGGCGCGCGCCGCCGAGGCCGAACTGACCCGAAGCGGGCTGAACGCGGAGACCCGCCTCGCGGCGGTCGCCGAGACGATCGAGAAGCTCGGGACCGAGCTTGCCGAACTCGCCGAGCAAACCGCCGAAGCCGAACACTCGCTCGCGCTATTGCCCGATCCGGGGCTGGCGCGCACCGCGTTGGAGGCGGCACGCTCGCAGGCCGTGGCGGCGCGACGTCGCGAGAGCGAAGCGCGCGCCTTAGAGGACCGGCTTGCCCGCGACGCCGAGGCGCGCCAGCACCGCGTTGCCGCGATCGGTGCCGAGCAAGCATCCTGGCGCAAGCGGCGCGACGGCGCCGCCGCACAGCGCGCCATCCTCGCCGACCGGCAGGGCGCGCTCGCCGCGGAGATCGCCGAACTGGCTGGCCGCCCGGCTGCGATTGCCGGCGAAACCGAGACCCTCGCGGGGAGCGCCGCGGCCGTGTCCGCCGCACAGCGGGCCGCCGAGGATGCGCTGGCCGCTGGCGAAACGCGGCTGCGCCAGGCGGGCGAGGCGGCACGCCAGGCCGACGCAGCGGTCGCCGAGGCGCGCGAGCAGCGCGCCCGCCTGCAGGCGCGATGCGAGGCCGCGGCAGAGGGGCTGGCGCGGCTGCGCGCCGAGATCGCCGAGCGGCTCGATCAGACCCCGGAAAACCTGGCCCTGCCGGCTGCCGAGAGCGGCGATGCGGATGCGGCCAACCCCGGCGGTGCCGGCGACCTCGCTGCCCGTTTCGACCGCCTGGTGCGCGAGCGCGACGCGATGGGTCCGGTCAATCTGCTTGCCGAAGGGGAGGAAGCGGAAGTCGCGGCGCGGCTCAGCGGGCTCGACTACGAGCGCGGCGATCTGACTGCCGCGATCGCACGGCTGCGCCGCGGCATCGCCACCCTCAACCAGGAGGGCCGCAAGCGGCTCCTTGCCGCGTTCGAACAGCTCAACGCGCATTTCGGCGAGCTGTTTGCCCGACTCTTCGGCGGCGGCAAGGCGGAACTCGCCTGGGCCGGCGGCGACGACCCGCTCGAAGCCGGGCTCGACATCATGGCGAGCCCGCCCGGTAAGCGCCTGGAGACCCTGTCGCTGCTCTCGGGCGGCGAACAGGCGCTGACCGCCATCGCCCTGATCTTTGCCGTGTTCCTGACCAATCCGGCGCCGATCTGCGTCCTCGACGAGGTCGATGCGCCGCTCGACGACGCCAATGTCGACAGCTTTTGCCGGCTTGTCGCGGACATCGCGGACAGCACCGGCACCCGGTTTCTGCTGATCACCCATCACCGCGTCACGATGGCACGGATGGATCGGCTGTTCGGCGTGACGATGGCGGAGCGCGGCGTCTCGCAGCTGGTATCGGTCGATCTCGCGCGCGCCGCCGAGTTGCGGCAGACGGCATGATCGGGACCAAGCCGCTAAGCGGCTCCCCCGCGCAGAACCACGAGATTGCTTCGCTTCGCTCGCAATGACAATGAATTTCTGTCATTGCGAGGAGCGTCGCGACGAAGCAATCCCGTGGTCTAACTAGCTCATAATTATGACATATCTTGGGCCGAACCCGGTGCCCTGCCTAGGTTGACAGGGGGGCGGTGCCTCACTATGGTGCGCGCCGTTCCGGCCGGCGGCGGCCGGGATCGCATTGGTGTTGGTTGCGCTCCCCAAATGAGCGAAGGTGGCCCGCCCGATCCTCTGGCGCGACTTGGCGAGCGGCTGGACAAGGCGCGGTCGAAAGGCGGCGGCGAACCTGTAGCGGGTCCCGACGCATCTTCCGGGCAGCAAGGGGTTGCGCTGGGCCTGCGCATCGGCGTCGAATTCGTTGTTGCGGTCGTCCTGGCGACCGGGTTGGGCTGGGCGCTCGATCGCTGGCTGGGTACGCGGCCGTGGGGGACGATCGTGCTGTTCTTCCTCGGGGTCGGCGCCGGCATGACGAGCGTCTACCGCGCCGTCACCGGCATCAAGACGGCTGTCGGGTATCGCCGGCTGGATGCGAATGCTGGCGGGGATGCTGGCAGGCAGCGGGCGAAGGACGAGCGGGACGACGAGGAATAGCGTGGCGATAGAGCTTCAACCTCTCGAGCAGTTCACGATCGAGCGCCTCATCCCCCTCCATATCGGCAGGCTCGATATCTCCTACACGAACTCCGCGCTTTTGATGACGATCGCGGTCGTATTGATCACCGCGCTGGTCGTGCTCAGCACCCGCAGGGCGGCCTTGGTGCCCGGGCGATGGCAATCGGTGGCGGAGATCAGCTACGAATTCGTCGCCGATATGGTCGACACGAATGCCGGGCACGGCGCGCGCGAATTCTTTCCGTTCGTGTTCACGCTGTTCATGTTCATCCTGTTCAGCAACCTCTTGGGGCTGATCCCGTACAGCTTCACGGTGACCAGCCATATCATCGTGACGTTCGCCCTCGCCGCGCTGGTTTTCGTCGGCGTCACGATCGTCGGCATCGTCCGGCATGGGGTGCATTTCCTCAGGCTGTTCGTGCCGGAGGGAGTGCCCGCGGTGCTGCTCGTGCTGCTCGTGCCGATCGAGCTCTTGTCCTATTTCATCCGCCCCTTCACGCTGTCGATCCGGCTCTTCGCCAATATGCTGGCGGGGCACACGATGCTGGCGATTTTCGGCGGATTTGCCGCCAGCGTCGGCGTGTTTGCCATCTTCCCGCTGGGCATAAACGTGCTGCTGGTGGGCCTGGAGTTGCTGGTGGCCGCCCTGCAGGCCTATGTCTTCGCCATCCTGACGTGTCTCTATCTGCGCGATGCCCTCCATTTGCATTGAGCGGACTGGCCTCGTCTTCGAAAAAAGGAAAACGCACATGGATCTTGCTTCCGCCAAAATGATCGGCGCCGGTCTGGCCTGCATTGCCCTGGTCGGTGCCGGTGTCGGCATCGGCAATGTGTTTTCGGCGCTGATCAGTGCGGTCGCCCGCAATCCGGCGGCGCAGGCACAGGTGCAGCCATTCGCGTTCCTCGGGTTCGCGCTGGCCGAGGCGACCGGCCTGTTCGGCCTTGCCATCGCCTTCCTGATCCTGTTCGTGTTCTAGCGTCGGGATCCTAGGCCTCCCGGCATGCCGCAACTCGATGTCTCAACCTTCACGCCGCAGCTGTTCTGGCTCGTCGTCTGGTTTGTCGTGCTTTATGTGCTGATGGCGAAGATCGGGTTGCCGCGCATCGCGGTCGCGATCGAGGCACGGCGCCAGCGGCGCGAGGATGATCTCGCCCGCGCCGTGCGGCTGAAGTCCGAGGCCGAGGCAGCCAACGCGGCGTTTCTACAGACGATGTCGAGGGCACGCGCACAGGCGCAGGCGGTGATCAAGGAAGCCACCGATCGGTTCTCCGCCGAGGCCGCGGAGCGCCAGCGCGCATTGGCCGCCACGTTGGCCGAGCAGATCGCGGCGGCCGAGCAGCGCATCGCCGCCACCAAGGAAGAGGCACTCGCCGAGGTGCGTGGCATCGCCATCGATGTCGGTCGGGCGGTGGTCGAAAAGCTGACCGGCTCGGCGCCGGATGCTGCCAGGCTGGCGGCGGCCGTCGACAGCTCTCTGGCGGGACACGCGCATTGACGCACCTCCTTGCCGATGGGGAATTTTGGGTTCTGCTCGCGGTGGTCGTCTTTGCGGCCGTGGCGTGGAAACCGATGCGCCGAACCGTCATCGGCAGCCTCGACGAGCGCGCCGGACGGATCCGCGCCGAACTCGACGAAGCGCGCAAGCTGCGCGAGGAGGCCGAGCAATTGCTCGCGCAATATCAGCAGCGGGAGCGCGACGCGGCGGCCGAGGCCGAGGCGATCATCGGCCATGCCCGGGAAGAGGCCGAACGCATCGCCACGCAATCGGCGCGCGACCTCGAGCAGGCGCTGGCGCGGCGAACGCGCCTTGCCGAGGAGCGGATCGCCCAGGCCGAGATTAAGGCGCTCGACGAGATCCGCGCCGTCGCCGTCGATGTCGCGATTGGCGCGGCGCGCGAAGTCATCGTGGCGCAGATCGACGAGCAACGTGGTGCGGCATTGCTCGACGCCGCGATCGCGGCATTGCCGCAACGGCTGAGCTAGGCAAGCCGGGCGCGTGGCCGGCGACGATCCGGCCAGGCTTTTTCCCGCGGTCGCCGGCGCTATCTATTCCGCAGCGCCGGTTTCGCGGGCGTCTGCGATAGCTGCCTCGGCCGGTGCTGTCGTGCCTTCACCTCCTATCTCCGGGCTACCTCGCCGCCGTTCTGTGGTGCGGCTTCTCGCCATAGTCGTGCTCGCCGGCGCCACTTCCGTGCCGGCACTCGCCAAGGATGCGGTGATCCTCAATTCCGACGACGATTCGCTGAGCGTCATCGACACCTCGACCTACAAGGAAACCTCGCGCACCCATATCGGGCGGTCACCGCATCACCTGATCGCGACGCCGGACGGGAAAAGCCTGATCGTGGCGATGGCCGGCGGCGACGAGCTCGTGTTCATCGACCGGGCCACCGGCATGATCAAAGAGCGGCTCGCCGCCAGCGACCCGTATCAGATCGCGTTCAGCCCCGATGCGAAATGGTTCGTCACCAATTCGCTGCGCCTCGACCGCATCGATATCTACGACGGCAAGGATCACCGCCTCGTCCACCGCCTTCCGGCGCCGACGATGCCGAGCCATATCGGCTTCTCGCCCGACAGCAGCACGGTCTACGTCACCCTTCAGGGGACCAACAACCTGATCGCGATCGACCTTGCCTCGGGCGAGCCGCGATGGACCGCTCCGGTCGGACGTCAACCGGCGGGGGTATGGGTGCGCCCTTCGGGCACGATACTGGTCGGGATCATGGGCTCGGACCATATCGCCGAGGTCGATCCGCGCGACGGCAGCGTCATTCGCCGCGTCCGTACCGGGCACGGCGCCCACAACTTCCTGCTCTCGCCCGACGGCACGACGCTGTATGTGTCGAACCGGGTCGCCGGCACGATCTCGACGCTCGACGCCGCCACGCTCGCGATCACCGGCACGATGACCGCGCCCGGCGGGCCGGACGACATGGCATTGACCCGGGACGGACAGGAGCTGTGGGTGACCGGCCGTTGGCGAGCCTCGGTCGATGTGATCGACCGCGCAACCGGCACTCTCAAGACGATGATCCCGGTCGGGCGTTCCCCGCACGGGATCTTCCTGGATTAGCGAGCGGCACGGGCTTGAGGCAGCGGCGATGATCGAGGGGTTGCTGCGGGTCATCGAGCAGGCCCAGGGGACGATCTTCGAGGGGGCGATCCAGCCGGCGCTCTACCAGCTCGGATTGATGGCATGGTCGGAAGATCTTTTCGACGGCGTCTGGCTTGCGCTGTTCGGCGCGATCGAGATCGCGCTTGCCTACATCTTGTTCCGCCCTCTCGAGTTGTGGCGCCCGGTCGAGCGCTGGGCGGAGCGCCGAGCGGTGCGCACCGACGTCGTCTACACGCTGGTGCACCGGCTGGGCGTCGCGCCGGCGATCATTTTTCTGCTGCTCGCGCCGATCGGGGCGAGCATCGACGGCACCCTGCGGTTCCAGGGCTATATCCCGCCGACGGTCGAGCAGCTGATCCCGCCGCTGCGCGATTGGCCCTTCGCCACCTTCCTGGTTTACATCGTGCTGATCGACCTCGGCGAATACTGGCGGCACCGGCTGCAGCACCGGCTGCCATGGTGGTGGGCATTGCACAGCCTGCATCACGATCAGCGGCAGCTGACGCTATGGACGGACGACCGCAATCACCTGCTCGACGACGTGCTGGCCGCGGTGTGGAGCGGAACGCTGGCGCTCTTGATCGGGGTCCCGCCGGAGGAATATCCGCTGGTGATGATCGCCTTCCGGCTGATCGAGAGCCTGTCGCACACCAATGTGCGGCTCGGGTTCGGCCGGATCGGCGCCACTTTCCTGGTCGGGCCGCACTATCATCGGCTGCACCATGCGATCGAGCATGCGCGCCCGCCCTTCGACCGCACGATGGGGTGCAATTTTTCGGTGATCCTGCCGGTGTGGGACGCGATTTTCGGCTCCTGGCGACACGATCCGGCGTTTCCACCGACCGGGGTGGCGACGCTTGCCGGCCCGGCGGTTGACTGCGGCTATCTGCGCCATCAGCTCGAAGGCTTGCGCCGCCTTGGCGCCGAGCTGGCCCGCCTTGCCGACCGCCGGCGGCCCGGCTTCATCGCCGCCTTGTCGCGCGAGTGATGAACCGGCCCGTCAATTGGACCCGCCGGCCTGATCGGGCGTCCCTCAGCTCAGCTCGACGGCCGGGGTGAAGATGTAGCCACTGCCGCGCACCGTCTTGATCAGGCTGGGGTTCTGCGGGTCGTCCTCGAGCTTGCGGCGCAGCCGTCCGACCTGCACATCGATCGTCCGGTCAAACGGACCCGCCTCCCGGTCGCGCGCCAGATCGAGCAGCCGGTCGCGCGACAGCACCTGGTTTGCATTATTGACGAAAGCCGAGAGCAAATCGAACTCGCCAGTCGTGAGCCGGACCCCCTGCCCCGCCGGCGACAGCAACTCGCGGCTTGACAGATCGAGGTTCCAGCCGGCGAACCGGGCGCGCGATCGGGTCGGCTGCGGGCCGTCGTCGGTTCCGCTCTGAACGCGACGCAGGACGCTCTTCACCCGCGCCAGCAGCTCGCGCAGATGGACTGGTTTTGGCAGATAATCGTCGGCCCCCATTTCGAGACCGATGATGCGGTCGACGGTCTCGCCGCGGCCGGTGAGAATGATGATCCCGACGCCGGATTGGCTGCGCAGCGAGCGCGCCAGGGTCAGCCCGTCCTCGCCCGGCAGCATCAGGTCGAGGATGACGAGATCGGCGGGGGATTGGCTCAGCACGCGACGCATACCCGCCCCGTCATGCGCCGTCGATACCCGATAGCCTTCGCCCGTCAGGTACTCTCGAACGACGTCGCAGATCTCGGGTTGATCGTCAACCACCAGGATGTGACCGTTATCGCTCATGCGCGGCGATCCTGCCTTCCTGGACTTCGGCCGTGCTGCGGACATCGAAGAGGAGCGGCGCAAGCCACTGCAGGATCATATAGCGCGCTGCACAGATGGTTACAATTTCTTACAAAAATCGAATGCGCTGACATCAACCGATTACAGCCCCCCGATAAGCTCCCGCCCAGTTCGGATCGGTCGCCGGGCCGATCGCGGTGAGCGGGAGGTGTTTTCGTGTCGGAAATCCATCGGAACATCGAAGCGGAAATACCGCGCCTGCGGCGCTACGCCCGCGCGCTCGCGCGCGACGTCGCCACGGCGGACGATCTCCTTCAGGATTGCCTCGCTCGCGCGCTCGGGAAGCTGCATCTGTGGCAAGAGGGAACCGACCTGCGCGCCTGGCTGTTCACGATCCTCCACAATCAATATGTGAACCAAGTTCGTCGTGCGGTCCGCGAGGGCGTGGCGGTCGGGTTGAGCGAAACCGAGCCGATGCTGACCCGGGCACCGCACCAGGGCAAACGCCTCGAGCTGCGCGATCTCGAACGCGCCATCGCCAAGCTGTCCGACGAGCAGCGCTCGGTCATTCTTCTGGTCGGCCTGGAGGGGATGCGCTACGAGGAAGTCGCCGAAATTCTCGGCGTTCCGATCGGCACGGTCCGTTCGCGCCTGTCACGCGGCCGGGAAGCTCTGCGCCGGCTGATGGGGATCGTGCCCGACCGGCAGGCCGAGATCATCATGGCCGAGCCGGCAGCATTGCGCCGGGCCAGTCAGCGCTTTCCCGGCAGAGCGGCGATTTCGGCGCCGGCCGTCGAGGCACGTTACCTCGCTCGCTCGCGGCAGCTGCGCGGCACCGCGAAACCGGCCGCGCGCGCTGCGATCAATTGAGGCACATCATTTCGCCACTCGCGAAAATTGCAACGGTATCGGGAACCCGATTGCGACAGCCGCGTTTCTCACCGTGTCGCAGCGATGCGACAGGCGGGCGAGTACCGGACCCTCGCCGTTAAATCAGCGGTCCGAATCGGCAAAGTCTCCCTGTCGCGGGTTTGCCGCCCGCACACTTGATCCGGGATCAGCAATGCTGGTCCCGGGTTCTTTTTGCGCGTAACACCAAACTGCGATGATCCCCAATCTGCCCCCGGACGACCGCATTCGCCTGGAGCGCGGCGACATTACGCGGCTCTGTGTCGACGCGGTCGTCAACGCTGCAAATGCCTCGTTGCTCGGCGGCGGCGGCGTCGATGGGGCGATCCACCGCGCGGCAGGCCCCGACCTTCTCGCCGAATGCCGTGCGATCGGCGGCTGTCCGCCGGGCGAGGCGCGGCTGACGCGGGGCTATCGGCTGTCCGCCAGTCACGTCATCCATACCGTCGGGCCGGTCTGGCGCGGCGGCAATTCGGGCGAGCGCGACATCCTTGCCAGCTGCTACCGGTCCTGTCTCGCGATCGCAGGGGATCGGCGGTTTCGCGCGATCGCCTTCCCGGCCATCGCAACCGGAATCTATGGCTTTCCGCGGGAGGAGGCGGCCCGCATCGCGGTCGCCGTCGTGCGTGCGCATCTTGCTGACAACGAGACGATGGAGCGCGTGATCTTCGTGTGCTTCGACGACGCCACATCAGGCGCCTACCGCCTGGCGCTCGGGCGGGAAGCGGGCTGACCGGCTCTGGCGCTACTCGACACGCTTGCCGTCGAGATCGCGCTCGCTGCGTTCGCGTTCGCCGTCCGCTTTCTGGCGCTCGGCCTTGCTGCGCCCGGACGCGGCACGGTTTGCCGCGGCGCGGCGCTCCGCCTCGGCGGCCTTTTTCGCCTTGCGGAACCGGTTGAGATTGACGACCGATGGCATTACCCGCTCCGGTGCTCTCAGGCACGTCCCGTGCCTTTGTTCAGTTTCAGAATGGTACCGGCCAGGCTCGCGCGCAACCGCGGCATTATCGGCGCGGCAGCGGCGCCGGCCCGGGTGGATCGCCATCGAGAAGCTCGCCCTGGCGGCAACTCGCCAGCACGAAAAGGCGGATCGCGCTCGACAAATTGCCGCCGCGCTCGGCATCGATCTGCGATAAGAGCGCGTTGACCGACAAATGCCGCCGCGCGGCGATCTCGCACAGCGCCTGCCAGAATGCCGTTTCGAGAGACACGCTAGTCGCGTGCCCGGCGATCCGGACCGAATGCTTGACCAGCGACGCCCTCATCATGTCAGCTGAACGATGGCAAGCCTGGGAAGTTTTTCAAGCGCTTGGTTGAACGTGGCGCGTCCGCTCCACGCGCTGCTTGTAATAGAGCAGGCAATCCGCAAGGATCGCATCTCGACAGGGGAACGATGCCGGCCTTCACCGTTGCGTTCGCGACGGCAGCAACCACCCGTTGCCGGATGCGGTCGTCAATGTCATTGATCGGCTAGTTGATTTAAGGCGTAACCGTCGGTTGCGCCGGAGCATGGATCGGCGGCAACTTTGGTTTCATCGTGGGAATGATTGGTAGAATGCTGGGTTTGTTGTCCGCCGATATGGCAATCGACCTCGGCACCGCAAATACCCTGGTCTATGTCAAGGGCCGCGGGATCGTGCTCAACGAGCCCTCGGTGGTAGCGATCGCCAGCGTCAAGGGCAGGAGACAGGTCCTCGCCGTCGGCGAGGAGGCCAAGCTGATGCTCGGCCGCACGCCGGGCAACATTCAGGCGATCCGGCCACTGCGCGACGGCGTCATCGCCGATTTCGAAGTGGCGGAGGAAATGATCAAGCATTTCATCCGCAAGGTTCACAACCGGCGCAGCTTTGCCAGCCCGCAGATCATCATCTGCGTGCCGTCGGGTTCGACCGCGGTCGAGCGGCGCGCCATTCAGGAATCGGCGGAAAGCGCCGGCGCGCGCCGGGTCTTTCTGATCGAGGAGCCGATGGCGGCGGCGATCGGCGCCGGATTGCCGGTGACCGAACCGACGGGGTCGATGATCGTCGATGTCGGCGGCGGTACCACCGAGGTGGCGGTCCTCTCATTGGGCGGCATCGTTTATTCCCGCTCGGTGCGGATCGGCGGCGACAAGATGGACGAGGCGATCATCGCCTATATCCGCCGCAATCATAATCTTCTCGTCGGCGAGAGCAGCGCCGAACGGATCAAGAAGGAGATCGGCTCGGCCTGCATGCCCGAGGATGGCGAGGGCCGCGTGATGGAAATCAAAGGCCGCGATCTGATGAACGGCGTGCCCAAAGAGATCGTGATCAGCGAGCGGCAGATCTCGGAAAGCCTCGCCGAGCCGGTCGGCTCGATCGTCGAGGCGGTCAAGGTCGCGCTCGAGCATACCGCGCCCGAACTCGCCGCCGACATCGTCGACAAGGG
>JBGPTQ010000013.1:0-13642 GCA_041490725.1 Allostellaceae bacterium
CGAGGCGCGCCGCGTCATCGACGACTTCGCCCCCGATCTCATTGTGATGTGGGGCGACGACCAGTACGAGAATTTCAAGGAAGACATCGTCCCGCCTTTCGCGGTCTTGGCTTACGAGGACCAGGAGCGGCAGCCCTGGAAGCATCGCCGCTCGCCGTGGAACCCGTGGAACGAGCCGGCCGACACGACATTCCGGGTAAAGGGCCACAAGGAGGCCGGCAAATACCTCGCCTCCGGGCTGATCGATGCGGGGATCGATGTCGCCTATGCCTATAAGCCATTGCACCACCCGATGGGCCACGCCTTCGAGAACACGCTGCAGCTGCTCGACGACGCGCGGCGCGGCTTCGACTATCCGCTGGTGCAGTTCGCGGTGAATTGCTATGGGCGGCGGGTCAATGCCGCGCGCGGGCTGCGCCTGCCGCTGGCGATGCGCGGCGAGATCAAGAACCTCGACCCGCCCGGGCCCAACCCGCATCGCTGCATGGAAGTCGGCGCCGCCGCGGCGCGGGTCATGGCAAAGAGCCCGTGGCGCGTCGCCTTCGTCGCCTCGTCGAGCTGGTCGCACTCGTTCCTGACCGAAAAGAACTATCAGCTCTGGCCCGACGTCGCCGCCGACCGCGGTCTCTATGACGCGCTGGAAAAAGGCGATTACGCCTCCTGGCACCGCTATACGACCGACCAGATCGAAGACAGCGGCGAGCACGAGGTGTTGAACTGGTTCTGCCTCCTGGGCGCGATGGAGGCGCTCGGCCGCAAGCCCGACAAGGCGACCTTCATCGAGACCTGGGCCTTCGTCTCGCCGGTCGTCTTCGCGTACTATCAGGCGTGACCCTTTAGGAGGGGATACGAAAAAAAGGAACACTTTACCGCAGAGGACGCGAAGGATGCGCAGAGGACGCAAAGGCTCTGAACCCTTCGCGACCTTTGCGTATCCTCTGCGACCTTTGCGGTGAAGCGTTAATTTTATTCTTTGTGACCTTCTGGTCGCATAACTCACGAATAATCCGGCCGGCGCTTTTCCCGAAACGCGGCGACCCCTTCGGCGAAGTGCCGGCTGGCGCGGACCCGGTCGCCGAGCGCCTGCTCGAGCGCCTCGCGGCTCCGGGCGTAATCGGCGATGCCGGTGCTGATCTGGGTGCGCACGGCCTGCACCGCGGCGGGGCTGTTGGCGGCGATCGTCGCGGCGGTTTCCAAGGCCCAGGGCATCAGCGCCGCGCGCTCGACCACCCTGTTGACGAGGCCGATCCGTTCGGCAAAAGCGGCATCGACCAGCCGCCCGGTCAACAAGAGGTCCATCGCGTGGACATAGCCGATCTGGTGGACCAGCTTCACCGTGGCGCCGCCGAACGGATAGATCGACCATCTGACTTCCGGGAGGCCGAAGCGCGCCTGCGGCACCGCGGCGCGAATGTCGGTGGACAGCAACAGCTCGACCCCGCCGGCGACACAATCGCCGTTGACCGCGGCGATGATCGGCTTTGAGAACGGGGTGTCCTTCAACAGCGCGCGGCTGATCAATTGCGCCGTCTCGGGGCTGGCGCTCAGATCGCCGGCAAGGTCGGCGCCGGAGGAAAAACCCTTGTCGCCCGCCCCGGTCAAGACCACAACGCGGCAATCCTCATCCTGGTCGAGCCGGTCCCATAATTCCGCCAGATCGGCCATCATCGCCCGGGTCATCGCATTGCGTCGCTTCTCGTTGGCGATCGTCACGATGGCGATGTGGCGCTGGCGCCTGTCGACCCGGATTTCCATCTGCGCGGCGCTCCTCAGAACCAGAGCGACTTGTCGACGATGTTGCGCAGCTCCTGTCCAGCGAGGAAACGCCGGCAATTGTCGCTCAATATCTCGTAGCGCCGCTCATCGAGATAGGGGCCGTAGCCGGCGGTATGCGGCGTGATCAGCACCCCGGGCATCGTCCACAGCTTGTGGTCGGCGGGGAGCGGCTCCTGTTCGAAGACATCGAGCGCGGCGCCGGCGATCTCGCCGGCCTCGAGCGCGGCGACGAGATCGTCGAGCCGGGTCGTCAGGCCGCGCCCGATATTGATGAAGAAGGCGCCGCGCTTCATATGCTGAAACCGCGCGCGGTTCATGAAGCCCTCGGTCTCGGGGGTGTGCGGCACGGTCAGGATCACGAAATCGGCGCGCGGCAACAATTCGTCGAGCGCGGCGGCGCGGTGCAGTTCGGCGACCCCCTCGGGCGGCGCGGCGCGGCGCTCGTCGACCCCGATGACGTGCATGCCGAAGGCTTGGGCGAGCCGCGCCACCTCGGCCCCGATGCCGCCGACCCCGACAATGAGCGCGGTCGCCTCGGGCAGGTGCACGGTTCCGGTGTCGCGCGGCATTTTCCGCCATTCGCGGCGCAGCTGCTGCGGCAGATAGACATGCAGGCCGCGGGCGAAGGCGAGCACGAAACCCATCACATGCGCGCCGATATGGTCGTTGAAGATCCCGCGCTGATTGGTGATGACGACCGGATGCTCGATCAGCTCGCGGTAATAATAGCCGGCGGGTGGGGCGATCTGCGGCGCCTGCAGCCAGCGCAATTTGTCGGCGCGCGCCAAGAGCGCCGGCGGGATCCTGCCAAAGGCGCCCTCGGCCATCGCGATCGCCTGCTCGGCGCCTTCCATCGTCTCGGGCGCGATGATTTCGAGCTCTGGGACCGCGGCCGCGAGCCGGCGGGCCCACTCGCGGGTCGTCTCGCTCTGCGGCGGCAGCATCAGGAAGGTCGTGGGCATGGTCGGGCCTCCTGCGGTAAGCGTGGGGCGGAAAAGCGAAGCGCATTCCGCCAACCGGTGGAATGGCCCGGCAGCAGTGCCGAGCGCTCGGAGCTTCGCGAAAGCCTATCACCGCAACCGGCGGAATGCGCTTCGCTTTTCCGCCCTACACGGATTTCAGACCCAGCATCCAGCGCTGGCCGGCTCGCCGCAAGCCTGCGAAAACTCTGCGCGGCGGCAATGAACCGGTCCGGCTGGGGTCCTGATCTCGAACAATTACCGTCGCGCGCTACGGAGCTCGCGGATCGGTTCGGTCGCCGTTTTTCGGCTCTGCGGCGTTTGCGTGTTTTGACATGCTGCCGGCGATTTTTGACGGGTCTTGCCCTGGGCCGGTCAGCGCATCGGCATAAGCCGCCAGGTAGCGGTTGATGTCCAAACCCAGCGAGTGCCCGAACCGCGGATTGATCTCGAATAGCCGCAATCCATTTGCCGCCATCTTGTAATTGAAGCAGGAAGTTCCCGTATACTTCATTCGACGTATGATCGCACTCAGCGGACGATAGCACGGACTATCACAGAACTCTGGCTCGGGCGCTGGGAACCA
Organism: Allostellaceae bacterium; assembly: GCA_041490725.1. GTDB lineage: Bacteria > Pseudomonadota > Alphaproteobacteria > ATCC43930 > CGMCC-115725 > DATARH01. The sequence goes on from JBGPTQ010000013.1 coordinate 3,322, forward strand.
CTTTCCCTTTACATAAAACTCAAAATCAAATGTGTACTTTACGGTGGAGTGATAGGTCACCCTGCCGCCCACGGACAGCATGTGCGTCGCATACTCGCTACTCCCTGGAACATATTCCTGTTTGAAAAACTCTCTAGTCTTGATTGATGATTCAAAAATTTTGAGAGCGTCTTCAGAAAAACAAAGGAACGAGTTTAAACCCCAAGAATCTTTCTTCTTTTTGTAAATAATCGGCCAAGAGGTCACGCGGTCGAGCATCTCCGGTACGTAAGCGCCAAATCCGAGATCAATGAGAAGACGATTGCCCAGATATTTGTCGTCGAGGATCTCAACAAGCTCGCTTCGCGGGATCAGGCACCTAATCCGGCAGAGGTCGGGGCGATGCCGAAGATGAACGTAATCGATCAGCGTGAACGGCACCACGCAATCGAACTCGCTCATGGCGAGCTCGGGATCGCTAAAATCTGCGACGGTGGGACGAAATCGTTCCTCGTCGATCCCTGGGAGAATAATCTTGAGCCGTGCGGGGTCGTTGCCCAGCAGCACCGATTTCATCTGGTATCTCCAACCACCGCGATCGGGATCTGTCACAATGACAACCCTCGATCAGGTGAATGCCGCTGCGCGCCGGCCACGCCGGTGTGGTGGCGCATGCTACATCATACCGAAAAACTCTCGTCGCCCGGCCGGCGAGGCGATAGCCTGCGCCGCACCAGAGGAACGTCGGAGGGGCGGGTGCGGCAGCTCGACGGTAAAATCGTTTGGGTGACCGGCGGCGGCAGCGGCATCGGCGAGGCGGCGGCATTGGCATTGGCGCGGGAAGGCGCGGCGATCGTGCTGACCGGGCGAAGGCAAGCCCCGCTCGACCAGGTCGCCTTGCAGATCCGCGAGTTGGGCGGCACCGCCCATGTCCAGCCCGGCGATCTGACGCAGCCCGAGGCGGTGCGTCGCATCGGCGGTTATATCAAGGACCAGATCGGCCGCCTCGACATCCTCCTCAACAATGCCGGGATCAACATCAACGACCGGCACTGGGACAAGCTGACCCCGGAAAACGCCGCGCTGATGATCAACGGCAATCTCGCCGCCGCGGCGCAGTGCGTCACGGTCGCCCTGCCGATCATGCGGTCGCGGCAGGATGGCCTCATCATCCACACCGCCTCGATGGCCGGGCGCTTCATCGGCGGCTTCCCGGGCCCGCTCTATACCGCGGCCAAGCACGGGATCGTCGCGATGAGCCATTCGATCAACATGGAGGAATGCGTGCATGGCATCCGCTCCTGCGTTTTCCTCCCCGGCGAGGTGGCGACCGCGATCCTCGACAAGCGGCCGAACCCGGTCAGCCCCGAGGAGCGCGCCCGCATGGTGCAGCCCGATGATTGCGCCGATCTGATCCTCTACATCGCCCTTCTGCCGAAGCGCCTCGTGATGAACGAGGTGATGCTGAGCCCGACCTGGAACCGCGCCTATGTCGCGGCAATCGAAAAACTGTCTTCGCTGTAGGCGCCCGGCGCCAAGCAACTGAAACCCTCCTCGTCATGCCCGCGAAAGCGGGCATCCAGGGCAAATGGCCACAGCCGCTCCACTGGACTCCCGCTTGCGCGGGAGTGACGATGATAGGAAATGCTGTTTTTCATCCCCATGCGAGGAAACACCCATGGCCGCCACGACCCATACCAACATCAAGAAGCTGCTGCTGCCGATCACCCTGGCGAAGGCCGGCTGGGCGATCGTCGAGGCGCGCGAGGATGTCGAGGGCGTGCCCTACGACGTCACCGGGCCGAAGGCCGAAATGCACAAGCTCTTGGAAGACGTCGCCGGGGTCGCGCTGTCGGTCCAGCCGTTCAGCGATCCCGAGCTCGATGCCGGGGCGAACCTCGAAGTCGTCGCCCGCATCGGGGTCGGCTATGACGCGGTCGACGTGCCGGCGCTGACCCGCCGCAAATTGCCGCTGATGATCGCCGGCACCGCCAATTCGGTCAGCGTCGCCGAGGCCGGGGTGTTCCTCTTGATGTCCCTCGCGCGTCGCGGTGCCGCAATGGACACCATGGTCAAGGAGGGCCGCTGGCGCGACCGCTACAACGAGATGCCGGTCGATCTCTACGGCAAGACCGCCCTCATCATCGGCTTCGGCAAGATCGGCACGCGCTCGGCCAAGCGCCTCGGCGCGATGGAGATGAATGTGCTGGTCTACGACCCGTACATGTATTCCGAGACGATCCGCGGCATGGGCTACGAGCCGGTCGGCGATCTCGACGCCGCGGCCGCGCGCGCCGATTTCATCACGATCCACTGCCCGAAGACGCCCGAGACAACAGGCCTCTTCAACGCCGCCCGGCTCGCCCGCATGAAAAAGACCGCGTTTCTCGTCAACACCGCGCGCGGCGGCATCGTCGACGAAAAGGCGCTCTTTGATGCGCTCAGCCGCAACCAGATCGCCGGCGCCGCGCTCGACGTCTTCGACCAGGAGCCGACCCCGGTCGACAACCCGCTCTTGAAGCTGAAGAACTTCATCGCCGCGCCGCATGTCGCCGGGGTGACCCGCGAGGCAGTCGACCGCATGGCGATCGTCACCGTGCAGAACCTCCTCTCGGTCCTCGACGGCAAGCCCAACCGCGAGAACGTCGTCAACAAGGAAGTGCTGGGTTAGCAGCCCCAGAAAGTTCTGCTTCCGGATTGCCGGCACAGGACCGCGACGAGAGAGACGCCCGTTGGACTGGCTCAGCTTCATTTCTGCGGATATCAAGTCTCTTGCATGGCCGATAGCGGCAATCGTCGCGCTGTTGGTATTGAAGAGACATGTTATCGACTTGCTGCGTGCCCTCGGAAACCGGCTAGAGAAAGCCAAAGGCGCCGGGATCGAGCTGACGTTTGGTAAGGGTATTGATAAGGTGGAGGAAATTCTTCCATTGCCCGACACTAAAATTGATGAGTCGATTGTTACACAGCGAATTGAAAACGCCTCCGAGTTGTCGCATCTGCCGCCGTCTTACATTGTCTCGCAGGCGTGGCTCAAACTTGAGCAAGCAATACGTGATACAGTTGATATGCCTATAAGAATAAGTGCTAGCATTCGGAGACAACCCTACCGCGTATTAGATTATATAGACTTGGCGACTCGCCAAGAATTTTTATTGAACGACGAGGTATCAGCCGTTCAACAACTCAGAGCGCTCAGAAACCAAGCGGCACACTCTGTTGATCCCGGCATCACAATTACCGATGCCCTCCGGTATAACGACATTGCCAGCAGCCTGATTGAAAAAATAAAGCGACGTCGCCAGGGCAAAAATCCCGTGCCTCCCACGTGACGGCGCGACTGTCGCTATTCCGCCGCATCAGGAGGCCGGAGACCCGCCCCGCCCCTCAGCCCGCCGGTGCCGCCTCGAACGAAATCTGCACGCGTGCCCCGGTTGCGGTGTCAAGCGCTCAGGTGTGTGCGTCGATGGCCTTACCTGGTAGCCCGCCGGGTTAAGAGGGATCGATAAGGTTATGCTAACATGTTATGTTAACTGATGGACGAAGGCGAACTGGAGCTGCTGCTTAGCCTGGACAGTGCCGGGTATGAGATGGCTCCGGGGGTGATCGTAGAGTTTGCGGTTCGGCGCACGACGATAACCCCGCAACGCCCCCACGGCATCAGCTACGCGCTGGTGCTCCGGCCGAAGGCGGGAGGCGCGCCGTGGGTCAGGTTCGATAACGCGCACGCCATCGAGCAAAGAGGCAGAGGGCGAAAGCGTATTGTCTATGACCACTGGCACCGGACGGCGGAGGATGACGGGCGCCCTTATGCGTTCAGCACGGCACTGAAGCTGCTTGATGATTTTTGGCGAGAGGTAAAACGGACACTCGATGAAAAAGGCATCCCCAGCGACTTATAAGGTCGGCTCCATCGGCGAATTCGCCGCGTGGACGAAGCGCGTGATCGGCGATCCGCAGGCGGCGCGCGATCACCCAAAAAAGTGGTTCGATAGCGAGGCGACGGCGGCGCGCGCGGCGGCGGATCAGGTTTCGGCCGAGGCGATGGTCAAGCTGCTGTCGCCGGGCAATCTCGCCGTGCTCGACGCCATCAAGCGTCACAGGCCCGCATCGGTGCGCGAGCTGGCGGCCCTCACGGGGCGGAAGGAAGCCAGCCTCTCGCGTACCCTGAAGCGCTTCGTGCAGGTTGGCATCGTCGCCTTCGAAGACGGGCCACGCCGCGCTCGCATACCGGCGCTGGTGGCAACGCGCGTGCATCTCGAAATCGACCTTACCGGGCACCACAGCGCCATTGCCGTAGACCGCCCGCGTTGATCCCACCTCGGTGCGGGTGGCAACGCAATTCGATCACCGGAACAGCGCTTCGATGTCGCTGATGCGCCGGAACAGGCGATGGGGCGAGTCGGGCAGCGGCAGAAAGCTGTTATGCAGATAGAAGGCCCGCGCCGTGTCGTCGATCGCATCGACGATGACGGCGAAGGCGGCGATTTGGCTTGTGGTGCAGCGGTGGAGCGCGTCGAGCAGCAGGAAGCTCCCCAATCCCTGCCCGTGATGGCGCCGGTCGATCGCGAGGCGGCCGATCAAACTCGCCGGCACCAGCGGGTAGCGCGGCAGCCGCCGGGCCAGTTCCTCCGGCAGATCGCGCAGCCGGATCGCGGTGGCGGAGAGGGTGTAATAACCCCCGATCGTGCCGTCGGGCATGACCATGACGAAGGGGCTCGCCAGGCGCCGGCGCGCATCCTGCGTGACCTGCCGCTGGAAATACTGGTCGAGCACATGGTTGTCGCAGACGAAGTCGGTGCGGTCATGTTGGCCGCCGAGCGCTTCGATGCGCGGCGCGGATGCCGGCGCTGACACCTACGATTCCATGATCTTCTTGTAGCGCTTGGCGGCGGCGCGCAGCGCGGCGTTGACCGGCGGCGGGTTCAGCATTCCCTCGGCAAAGGCGCCGCTGTCGCGCAGGCTGAAGTCGATCACCTCCTGATCGACGATCGCGCGCACCGCCGCATCCTGCGCGGCCGAGACGACAAACTCGGTCAGAGTCTGGCCGCGGATTTCGGCGGCGCGCTGGAGCAACCTTTTTTGATCGTCGCTGATCCGCGCCATTAGGCGCTGCGATTTCAAGCTCGTGCGGCGGGCGCGCTGGGAGAGAGAAGCGGCCATAGCGATTCCTCATTGCAACCGTCATAATGTACGCCTATCAGGCGTACTTGACAAGTCGGGCTCCACTCCCAATCGGGGGCGGGCACACCAGGGCAGCTTAGGTGACAGCATTGCGAGGTATTATTGCTTTTTGATATATTGATTTTTACGTATCAACATGCTATAGTAGATACTATGATAAAGGTCGCGTCAGACTGTACGCGCCGCGCCGCTCGAAGTGCGTCTACCCTATCGGCGGTCGGCGCCAGGCAACAAGCGGGTCCCCGCTGATCCCCCCGCTGTAAAATCAGCGAAAACAGCGAGCGGCGGACGGGCGCTTGACACCCGCCCCCATAGCTGGCGGGATCGGGCGAGCTTAACGCGGCATCTTGGAGGATCCTATGGCGCGCGCGAACCGAGTGCGGGAGATCTGGGCGGAGGGCCGGGCCGTCATCAACAGTTGGCTGGGCATCCCCTCCAGCTTCTCGGCCGAGGTCATGGCCCATGCCGGCTGGGATTCGCTGGTCGTCGACATGCAGCACGGCATGATCGACTACTCGACGATGGTGACGATGCTGCAGGGCATCTCGACCACCGGCACGGTGCCGCTGGTGCGGGTGCCGTGGAACGACCCGGCCCATATCCAAAAGGCCCTCGACGCCGGCGCCTACGGCATCGTCTGCCCGATGATCAACAACCGCGACGAGGCCGAGAAATTCGTCGGCTCGATGCGTTATGCCCCGCTCGGCTATAGGAGCTCGGGCCCGATCCGCGCCGCGCTCTACGGCGGCTCGGACTACCATGCCAAGGCCAACGACATCGTCGTCGCCTTCGGCATGATCGAGACCGCCGAGGCGATCAACAAGCTCGACGAGATCCTGCCGGTCAAGGGGCTCGATGCGATCTATGTCGGGCCGTCGGATCTCTCGATCTCCTACGGCCATCCGCCGGGTGGCGACAAGCCCGACCCGTGGATGATGGCGGCGCTGAGAAAAGTGCTCGACGGCTGCAAGCGCCACAACGTCCAGCCCGGGATCCATTGCGGCAGTCCGGCCTATGCCAAGAAGATGATCGAATTGGGCTTTAAGTTCGTCACGGTCGGCGGCGACACGCGCTTTGTGACGATGGGCGCCGCCGCGGCGGTCGCCGAGATGCGCGAAGGGACTAACGCGGGCGCACCCTCGAAGCCGGCGGGCGCAGGCAGCACCAGCCCGTACTAGCTACCTGTCATTGCGAGCGCAGCGAAGCAATCGCGCGCCAGTTAAACGGGCCGTCGCGATTGCGTCGTCGCTCCGCTCCTCGCAATGACAGATCGGGATCGCGGGATTTACCCGCCGGGCACCCCCTGCGCCTCGACATAGAGGGCATAGACCGACTGGCTCGCTGCCATGAAGAGGCGGTTGCGCTTCGTGCCGCCGAAACACACATTGGCGCAGCGCTCGGGTAGGAGGATGCGGCCGATCAGCGTGCCGTCCGGGGCGAACACGGCGACCCCGTCCTCGCCCTCGCCGCCGGAAAACCCGCACCAGACATTACCGTCGGTGTCGACGCGGATGCCGTCGGCATAGCCCGGCATCGCGTTGAAAAAGAGCCGGCCGTTCGCCGCATGCGTTCCGTCGACGATGTCGTAGACATAGACGGTCTTGTCGGTGCCCGGGGTGTCGACGACGTAGAGCTTCGCCTCGTCGGGCGAGAAGGCGAGGCCGTTCGGGCGCGCCATGTCGCCGACCGCAACCGTCATCGCCCCGGTCGTGCCGTCGATGCGGTAGACCCGGAACGGCAGTTCCTGCGGCGCCTTGTGCCCGAGGTAATTGCCGCGGGTGCCGGCGCCGTTGTCGCTGAACCAGATCGACCCGTCCGATTTGACGACGACGTCGTTGGGCGCGGTCAGGCGCTTCCCCTCGAAGCTCTCGGCGAGCACCGTGATCGTACCGTCATATTCGGTGCGGGTCAGCCGCTGCGCGTCCATTTCACAGGTGACGAGCCGGCCCTGGCGGTCGCGGGTGTTGCCGTTGGCGTAATTCGACGGCCGGCGATAGAGGCTGACCGCGCCGGTTTCCTCCTCACAGCGAAGGATGCAGTCGCTGGGGATGTCGCTCCACAACAGGTAGCGCCCGTCGCCGAACCATACCGGGCCCTCCGTAAAACGGCAGCCGCCGGCGATGCGCTCGATCGCGGCGTTGCCCAGCACATAGCGAGCGAAGCGCCGATCGAGCACCTTGATGTTGGGATCGGGATAGCGGATCGGCGCCTCGGCCGCCCAGGCCGAACCGCCGCCTCCTGAACCGGTTTCCGGTGCTGCCACTTTGCCCGCGGGTCCGAACAAGAGGTTGTTACGCATCATTCCCCTCTCTCATCCTTCATGGTGGGGCTCAGCGCCGTCACAGGTGATCGAGCCCCCACGCGATATGCGCCCATACCCGCTCGTGCGCGAAGTACCCGATCGTCGTGTAAAGGTTGCTTGCAATCATGAAACCCACAGCCACCCGTACCGTCCCCGTAAACAGATAGATCGTGGTGAAATCCAGGCACATGATCAGAACGCGATAGGTAATCGCCTTTGTCACTGATCGACGACGGCTGACCGTTCGCATCATCATGCGCTCTACCCATCCATGACGGCGGCCGCATTCAGGAATTGGGGCCGCGCTCCATCGACACCGGCTGCCAGCGCTTGAGGCCGCTGGCCGCGAGGACCGCCGGGTTGACGCAGGACAAGGGCCACTTGCCCGACAGCACCAGCGACAATTCGAGGCCAACCCGGCGCCGGCGCGCCGGATCGAAGCGCGATGTCGCCGAGGCGACATGCGCGGTCAGGATGACCTTGTCCATGCGTAAGAGCGGGTTGTTGCCGCCGGGCGGCTCCTTTTCGAGGACATCGAGCCCCGCCGCGGCGATCATGCCCTCGTCGAGCGCCTTGATCAGCGCGGCCTCGTCGGTGGTCGGCCCGCGCCCGGTGCTGATGTAGATCGCGGTCTTCTTCATCTGGCGGAAATGCTCTTCGCGAATGAGCCGGTTGGCGCTTTCGGTGGCCGGCGCATGCATCGAGATGATGTCGGCGCGCGCCAAGAGTTCGGGGAGGCTAACCGGCTCGACCCCGCGCGCGGTCATCGCCATTTCCTCGACGAACGGGTCGTAGGCGATGATTTGCAGCCCGAACGGCTGGGCGCGCGCCGCCACCGCCCGCGCGACATGGCCGAAGGCGACCAGACCCAGCGTCATGCCGCGCAGCCGCGGGATCTGCGCCAGCATCGGCCGGCCCTCCGCCCAGCGCCCCTCGCGCACCAGCCTGTCCTGGACGACGAGCCGGCGGTGGGTGGCGAGAATCAGGGTCATCGCATGGTCGGCAACCTCCTCGATGAAGGTATCGGGACAGTTGGTGACCGGGATGCCCTTCGCCGTCGCGGCGTCGACAGCGACCGAGTCGACCCCGACGCTGCCGAGCGCGATGATCTTGCAGCGACCGAGCCCGTCGATCATGCGCCGGGTGATCGGCCTTCCCTTGGCGTAGAGTGCGTCGGCATCCCTCGCCGCGGCGACGAAATCGTCTTCCGAGCCGGTCGGGATCTCGTAGATCTCGGCGTCGATCGCTGCCAGCGCCTCCATTTCATAGTTGTAGCCGCCGCTGGCGACCGTGAAGCTGGCGCCCGCCGGGGTCGCGATCCTGAATTTGGCCACCCTTGCCTCCCTGCGCGAAATCGGTGGCCGGATCAGACCGTCGCCGGCAGGGGTTGTCAATCGCCGGCGACCGCCGCCGGCCCGGCCGCCTGGCTGGGTTTGCAAGATGCTATCGCCGGATGAAGCAATTGGCGTCGCGCGGCCAATCTCCATCACTCGCCGCCTTGCTGACATGCGCTGCGACGAAATAGGCAGCTCGTTTACCCGGATGCGGAGCGATTTTAAGTTGTTCCATCGACCGCGGTTGATTAGTCTCCAGCGCGCTGAATCGGATGACGACGTGAGTTTCGTTAGCCACAAGTCGCAGCAAATTTTAACCAAGATGACAAAGCATTGTAACCCGTGGAAACCTGTGTCTATCTCAGCGCTCTTGGCTTTGATCAGGCCGGTATTCTAGCGAATTTCTGCTTTCGCTCGACCCCCGAGCTGATCTTCCTCGCTCAAGCGCTCGTCATCCTGGTGCTGCCGGTTGCGATCTGGCGCATCCTGTATCTGCGCGGTGCGGTGCCGCTCGTCGTCGTCCAGATCCTGGTCGGGATCGCACTCGGCCCCACCTTGTTCGGCCGTCTCGCACCCGAATTCTACCATCTGTTCTTTAACCCCGCGACGTTGACGCCGCTCTGGGGGGTCGCGTCGATCGCCGTGCTGCTGTTCGGCTTCGTCACCGGATTGCACCTCGAGCCGAGCGTTTTTCTCGGTCGCGGACGCGCCTTCGCCCTGGTGGCCCTGGCCAGCGTCGCCGTGCCGACCGCCGCGGGTTTTCTCGGCGGATTGTGGATCGCCGCCCGGCAGCCAGCCGAACTCGGCGGCGGCATCAACCCGGTGGAGTTCGCCATCGCTATCGGTATCTGCATCGGGGTCACCGCGCTCCCGGTGCTCGGCGCCATCTTGCGCGAGATGGACCTGCTGGGCCGGCGGATCGGCAATTACGCCCTGGGCATAGCCGCGGTCAATGATGCCGCGCTGTGGCTGCTCCTGGGCGGGCTGATGACGGCCGTGGCGGGAGAGGCGTCCGGCGGTCCGGATATGCTGGTGAGCGTGCTCGGCCTGCCGATTTACCTGGCGGTTATGGTGTGGGTCGTGCCCCCTCTTATGCGGCGGTCCAAGGGCGTGTTGCTCCGCGACGGCAGGATGAGCGAGCGGGCGCTGGCGGCCGTGTGCGCCGTCGCCCTCGCCTCGGCGATGATCACCCAGATCCTTGGGCTGCATTATATTTTCGGGGCCTTCGTCGCCGGCACGTTGATGCCTCATGAGCTGCGCAAACCGCTCCTCGATCGGCTTCAGGTAGCCACGGTCGGACTGTTGATGCCCTTCTTCTTCATGTTGACCGGGCTGCGCACCCTGATCGACTTGGGATCGTCGGGATTTGTCGAGATCCTGCTGGTGACGACGGCACTGGCCGTATTGGGCAAAGTCGGCGGGACGGCGCTCACCGCCCGGCTGGTCGGCGAGAATTGGGGCAATGCCCTCAGCCTCGGCGCGCTGGTGCAGACCAAGGGCCTGATGGAGTTGATCGTGCTGA
>JBGPTQ010000014.1:0-13619 GCA_041490725.1 Allostellaceae bacterium
CAGGCGATCGCGCGCCGCGCGGTACTGTCTTTCCCCTGGCTGGCCGAGCTGCAGATCGTGCGCGCCTGGGCGGCGCTGCGGGTCATGCCGCCCGACGGACTGCCGATTTACGACGAGTCCGAGCGATTTCCCGGCGCGTTCACCGCCAATTGCCACAGCGGCGTCACCTTGGCGGCGGCGCATGCTAACCTCTTCGCGCCGATGGTTGCGTCCGGCGCGCTCGACCCTGTTCTGGCGCCGTTTTCGGCCAGGCGCTTCGATGTTTCGGCCGCGGCCTGACAGCCCTGCCGCCAGGATCGCGGTCGAGGTCGAGGGCCGCGCCGTCCTTGTGCCGGCGGGCGCCTCCGCGGCCGCGGCGGTGCTGATGGCCGGGCTGCCCAGCATCCGCGACACGCCGGTCGGCCATCACGAGCGCGCGCCCTATTGCATGATGGGCGTCTGCTTCGATTGCCTGGCCGAGATCGACGGCGTGCCCAACCGGCAAAGCTGCATGGTCGCCGCGCGGCCCGGGATGCGCATCCGCCGCCAGCGCGGCGCCCGCCAGCCCCCACCCTTCCCTCCCCAGCCCCCACCCTTCCCTCCCCCGCAAGCGGAGGAGGGTTAGGGAGGGGGCGAGCGGGGGAGGGTTAGCGAGGGGGCGAATGACCGTCGATCTCGCCATCATCGGCGCCGGGCCGGCCGGAATGGCCGCGGCGGCGCTGGCCGCCGAGCTTGGCCTCGACACCATGCTGGTCGACGAGCAGGACGCTCCCGGCGGGCAGATCTACCGCGGCGTCGAGCGCGCCCCGGAAACCTCGCCAAAAGCATCGCCGCTTGGCGCCGACTACCTGGCCGGGCGGAAGCTGGCGGCGGCCTTGCGTGCCAGCACGGCGCGGTATCGGCCGGCGACGACGGTGTGGCACATCGATCCCGCCGCGTCCCTCGGTGGCGTGCTGTCGCTCGTCACTGACGCCCACAGCGAGACGGTCGCGGCGCGGCATATCCTCATCGCGACCGGGGCGATCGAACGTCCCGTGCCAATCCCGGGCTGGACCCTGCCCGGCGTGATGACGGTCGGCGCCGCGCAGATCCTGCTCAAGACCGCCGACCTGGTGCCCGAGGGCCGCGCGGTGCTGGCGGGGCAAGGGCCGCTCCTGCTGCTGGCCGCGCTGCAGCTTGCCCGGGCCGGAGCGCCGCCGATTGCCGTATTGGAGACGACGCCGAGGGCAAACTATCGCGCCGCCACGGCCCGTTACATCGGCGAATTGTGGGCGGGTCGCCGCGAGCTCGGCAAAGGCGTGGCGCTGTTGCTCGGCCTGCGCCGCGCTGGAATCCCGATGCGGCGCGGCGTGCGCGGGTTGCGGGCGCTCGGCCGAGAGCGGCTGGAGGGCGTCGGCTGGGAGGGCGGGGAGATCGCCGCCGACCATCTGTTTCTGCATGAAGGGGTAATTCCCAATACCCAGATCAGCCTCGCTCTGCAGCTGGCGCACCGGTGGGACGACAGGCAGCTGTGCTGGCGCCCGGTCGTCGACGATTGGGGCCGCACCAGCCTGGCAAGGATCGCGATCGCCGGCGATGGCGGAGGGATCGCCGGGGCCGCGGCGGCGGCGCTGTCCGGCCGGCTCGCCGCGCTCGATGCGGCCGCCTCGCTCGGCCATATCGACGAGGCCGAGCGCGATCGCCGCGCCGTGCCGATCCGCGTCGGCCTCGCCCGGGAGCGCGCGATCCGGCCGTTTCTCGACGCGCTCTACCGCCCGGCCGACAGCGTGCTGAGCCCGGCCGACGCGGTCATCGCCTGCCGCTGCGAGGAAGTCTCCGCCGGCCAAATCCGCCGCGCGGTGCATCTCGGCGCGAGCGGCCCCAATCAGGCCAAGGCGTTCCTGCGTTGCGGCATGGGGCCCTGCCAGGGCCTGGTCTGCGGGCCCATTGTCAGCGCCGTCATCGCCCGGGCGCGCGGCGTGCCGATCGCCGAGGTCGGAACCTACCGCCCGCGGGCGCCCTACAAGCCGATTACCGTCGGCACACTCGCCGGGGTAGAGGTCCGCCCCAACCAAATCGCCAACAACGCGGAAGACTCTTTTGCATAGCTGACCTACTATTGCCGCAAGGCTGGTCCAAAAAAAGTGGCCCTTTGAACAGGAGGCGGCGGCGATGGCTACAGCAGGGTTGACGCGACGCAGGGTGCTTCGAACCGCGGCAGTGGCGGCGAGCGGGCTGGCGATGCCATTCGTGCGGAAGGCCGGCGCAGCATTTGGGCCGGCGCCGACGGGCAGCATGACCTTGGCCTGGCACACCAACATCGCGCCGCGCTGGCTTGATCCACTGCAGCACGACGGTGGCGCCACGCCGGATAATTTCCTCAACGTCGTGCAGGATGCTCTGATCAAGAATTTTCGCAGCGAGAAGTATGACCATCTGGCGCTGGCCGAGCACTTCGAGTTTGCCGAAGACGCCAAAAGGGCCACCTTCGTGCTGCGGCAGGGGGTCAAATTTCATGACGGCTCGCCCGTCACGCCCGCCGACGTCAAATGGAGCTACGAGCACTACCATGGGGCTTCCGCCCAGGTGCTGCACGACAAGACCGCTTCCGTGACGATAGTCGACGACCGCACCGTCCGCTTTGATTTCAAAGTGCCGTTTTTGGATTTTCCGGTGCTGATGGGCACCGCAAACGCCTGTGGCGCGGCCTGGGTCGTCCCGGCGAAATACTATGAGAAGGTGGGGCCAGACGGGTTTGTGCAGAAGCCGATCGGCGCCGGGCCCTACAGGCTGGTGTCACAGGAACCGGGAACGAAGCTCGAATTCGAGGCTTTTGAAGACTACTACCGTCCGGTCCACATCAAGAAGTTCACGATCATCAGCGTGCCCGAGGCGGCGACCCGCGTGGCGATGATCGAGCGCGGCGAAGCCGACCTGACTTACGGCATTCCCGGAGACCTGGTCGCGCGGATACAGAAAAACCCGAAGCTGACCTTGGCGCCGGTGGTTTCGGGGAATTTCTGGCTCGAGTTTCCCGGGTTTCAGGACCCCAAGAACCCGTTCCACGACAAGCGCGTGCGCGAGGCGGTCAGCCTTGCGATCGACCGCGAGGCGATCAACCAGGCCGAATGCGCCGGGCTCGGGCAGGTCGACGGCAACTGGATCAATGATGACGTGCAATACGCCCTCCCATGGCCCAAATGGGAGCACAACATCGCCAAGGCCAAGCAACTGATGGCGCAGGCCGGCCATCCCAACGGATTCACGGTCGACTGGCTCACCCCGGCGCCGCCCTATTATTCGCGCGGTGAGCGCGTCGTCTCGCAATTGAAGGCGATCGGCATCCAGTCAAAGCTTCAGGTGATGGAGCGTGGCGTCTACAACAAAAGGCGCCAGGGCGGGATGAAGGAGTGGCCGGGGGTCAACATCATCTTCGTTGGCGCGCGCATCGGGGCAAGCTGGGCCAATTGGTACGAGTTCGACTTCAAATGCGGCGGCTACCTTTCCGCCGATCGGGTCTGCGTGACCGATCTCGACGCCAAGTTCGCGCGATACCTCGCATCGGATCGCCCGGCGGAACGCCAAGCGCTGGCCGAGGAAATCCAACGTGCAATTCTCGAGAATTACTATTACGTTCCGGTCTTCAGGCACGCGTTCATGAATGCGTTCGGGCCTCGCATCGCAGCTACGAAATGGCAGGATGTGTTCCCGACGATTACGACGGGGTATGCCTATCCCTGGGAGGATATTGAGCTGAAAGCGTGACCTCTCTATGAGAGCAATAAATCCAAAAACCGAATGGGGAGATTGATATGAAGACGGCGGCGCTGACACGGCGGACATTGTTGAGCAGCGCGGCGCTAGCAACGATAGCGCTGCCCATGCCATTTGTGCGCGGTGCCCGCGCCGCCGAGACCGTCGTTCCCAAGGGCAAGATGACGCTCGGCTGGCACACCAATATCGCCTCGCGCTGGCTCGATCCGCAGCAGCATGACGGAACGGCGACCCCCGACAATTTCCTGTTTGCCAATCAGGATGCGCTGATCAAGAATTTTCGCGACCGGAAATACGACCATCTCGCGCTTGCCGACAAGTTCGACTTCGCGGAAGACGGCGAGAGCGCCACCTTCCAGCTCCGCGCGGGGATCAAATTTCATGACGGCTCTCCGGTCACGCCGGAAGACGTCAAATGGAGCTACGAGAACTATCGCGGCGCCTCGGCTGCCCTGCTCCACGAAAAGACCCGTGCGGTCGACGTCGTCAATGAGCGCACGATCAAGTTTTCCTTCAAGGAGCCGTTTCTCGACTTTCCGATCCTGATGGGCACGGGGAATGTTTGCGGCGCTGGCTGGGTCGTCCCGGCCAAGTATTATCAAAAAGTCGGCAAGGACGGGTTTCTGCAGAAACCGATCGGCGCCGGCCCTTACAAACTTGTCTCGCAGGAGGCCGGAAACAAGCTCGAGTTCGAAGCCTTCGAAGGGTATTACCGGCCGGTGCACATCAAGAACTTCACGATGGTCGCCGTGCCCGAAGCGGCGACCCGCGTCGCCATGCTCGAACGCGGCGAAGCCGACATCATCTATCTGGTGCCGGGCGAACTGATCGATCGGATCAAGAACAATCCGAAGCTGACGCTGGCGCCGGTGGTTTCAGGTTCCTGGTGGCTCGAGTTCCCCGGCTTCAACGACCCTAAAAACCCGTTCAACGACAAGCGCGTGCGCGAGGCGGTCAGCCTTACCGTCGATCGCAAGGCGATCAACGACGCCGAGAGCGGCGGGATGGGACGGGTCAGCGGCAACTGGATCAACGACGATGTCGAATACGCGCTCGACTGGCCGAAATGGGAAACCAACATCCCGAAGGCCAAGGAGCTGATGAAGCAGGCCGGGCACCCTGACGGGTTCAAGGTCGACTGGTTGACCGTGGTGCCGAACTATTTCTCGCGCGGCGAGCGCGTCGTGTCGCAATTGAAGGCGATCGGCATCCAGACCCGGCTGCAAACGATGGAGCGCGGCGTCTTCCTCAAACGCATGGAAACCGGGCTGAAGGAGTGGCCGGGGCTCCAGATCATCATGAACGCCACCCGGATCGGCGGTTCGTGGTCGAACTGGTACGACGGCATGTTCAGATGCGGCGGGTTCCAGGGCAAAGACATGATCTGCGTGAAGGCGCTCGACGATAAATTCACCAAATACGCCGCCTCGTTCGACCGCGCGGAGCGCAAGAAGCTCGCCGAGGAGATCCAAAAGACTATCCTTGAGGAATATTACTTCGTTCCGGTATTCCGGCACGCTTTTCTCAATGCGTACGGTCCGCGGATCAAGGCGGCGAAATGGCAAGACGTGTTCCCGACGGCGCTCACCTCCGGCTACGCCTATCCGTGGGAGGACATCGAGCTGAAGACATCGAGCTGATCGCGGATCGGGAGAAGAGCTATGGGCCAGTTCGTCCTCAGGCGGAGCCTCTATGCGCTCGTCACCCTGTTCATCCTCAGCCTGACCATTTTCACGGTCGTCAGGCTGACCGGGGACCCGGTCACGTTATTAGCGGAGCCCGGGGCGCGCGCTGAGGATCTCGACCGCATCCGCGTCGAGTGGGGTCTCGACCGCTCCTGGCCAATCCAATACCTGACCTTCGCCAAGAACGTCTTCACCGGCGAATTGGGCAAATCCTTCAATTACGAAATGCCGGTCAGCACGCTGTATTTTCAGCGGCTGCCGAATTCTCTGGAACTGGCGCTGGCGGCGACGCTGATCTCCTTCATCATCGGCATACCGGCGGGATTGATCTCGGCGGTCAAGGTTAACAGCGCCTGGGATAATGTCGGCAAGGTGATTGCCCTGTTCGGCTTGGCGGTTCCCGGATTCTGGCTCGGGCTGGTGCTGATCCTGATCTTTTCGGTATGGCTCGGCTGGCTGCCGACCAGCGGACAGGGCGGTTGGCGCAACCTGATCATGCCGGCGGTGGCGCTCGGCTGGTACTTCGCCGCCTCGCTCTTACGCCTGTCGCGCTCCAGCATGCTCGAAGTCTTGCGCAGCGAGTACATCAAGCTGGCCCGGCTGAAGGGCCTGCCGGGCTACGTCGTGATCGCCAAGCACGCCTTCAAGAACGCGCTGATCCCAGTGCTCACCCTGGCCGGCATCAACCTCGTCGTCATGCTCAACGCGGCGGTGATCATCGAGGTGATCTTCGCCTGGCCGGGTATCGGACGCCTCCTTTACGAGGGCATCTTCCAGCGCGACTTCCCGCTCGTGCAAGGGATCGTCATGGAGGCCGGCATCATGGTGGTGCTCGTCAATCTGACGATCGACATCCTCTACGCCTATATCGATCCCCGCATCCGGCTGACCAAATAGGTGCCATCATGGCGTTTGTCACTGGACAGACGAGCGCGGTTCTCCTCGGCACATCGCCGCCGAGCGCAGAAGGCGACCGGCGGCGCTGGCTCAAGCTCGCGCGCGGATTGCCGGTATTGCCGCTGGCGATCCTGATCCCATTCGTGCTGATCGCGCTGTTCGCGAACGCGATCGCTCCCTATGACCCGACCGATCCGATCCCCGGCGCCAAGATTTTCGAGCCGCCGTTCTGGGTCATGGGGAGTAATCCGCATGCGCTGCTCGGCACCGATTTCCAGTCGCGCGACATCCTCAGCCGACTGATCTTCGGGGCGCGGGTGTCGCTGATCGTCGGGGTTACCGGGACGCTCGTCGCCGGCAGCATCGGCACCACCCTCGGCATCCTGGCCGGCTATCTCGGCGGCTGGGTCGACCAGGTGATCATGCGGCTGACCGATGCCTGGCTCGCTTTGCCGGCCCTCGTCTTTGCCATTTTCCTGGCGACAATGGTCGGCCCCAGCATGTGGAACATCGTCATCATCCTCGGCCTGGTCTATTGGACGCGCTACGCTCGCGTCATCCGCGGCGAGGTTCTGACCCTGCGCGAGCGCGAGTTCGTCAAGCTGGCCGAAATCGCCGGTGCCTCGAGCCACCGCGTGATCCTGCGCCACATCCTGCCCAATGTGGTGAACTCTGCGATGGTGCTGGCCAGCCTGACGATCGGCGTCGTGATCATCGCCGAGGCCTCGCTCTCCTTCCTCGGCGTCGGCGTGCCGCCACCCGAACCCGCCTGGGGCTCGATGCTGTCCGACGGCCGCTCGATGCTGATGGTCGGCGATTGGTGGCTGACCATCTTCCCCGGGCTGTGCATCATGCTGGTCGTGCTGGCGACGCAGCTGATGGGGGATTGGCTGCGCATCCGCCTCGACCCGCAATTGCGCAATCTATAGCGGGTCGCCAGGCATGGCTGCTCTGTTGCGGGTCGCGGATTTGCAGACCCATTACGTCTCGTTTGGCGGCAGCCGCGTGGTCAAGGCCGTCGACGGCGTCAGCTTCACGCTCGATGACGGCGAGACGCTCGGCATCGTCGGCGAGTCGGGCTGCGGCAAGACGACGACCTGTCTGTCGATCGTCGGCTTGTTGCCACCGGGGGCACGCATCGTCGGCGGCCGGATCGACTTTGCCGGCGAAGACATCGCGCAGTACAGCCCGCGCCAGATGCGGCGCGTGCGCGGCGCGCAGATCGCGATGATCCTACAGGATCCGATGGTGTCGCTGAACCCGCTGTTCAGCATCCGCACCCAGGTCGGCGAGCCGGCCTTTTACCACCGCGGCGTGCGCGGCCGCTCGCTGCGAGCGCGGGTCGGCGAGCTGTTGCGCTCGGTGCGCATCCCCTCGCCGGCAATGCGCATGCGCGAATATCCGCACCAGATGAGCGGCGGCATGCGCCAGCGCATCGTCGGCGCGATCGCGCTCGCCGGCGTCCCCAAATTGATCATCGCCGACGAGCCGACGACCAACCTCGACGTGACGATCCAGGCCCAGTACCTCGATCTCTTGAAGGATCTTCAGCAGGACACCGGGGTCGCGGTCATCTTCGTGACCCATAATCTCGGCATCGTCGCGCGCATGTGCGACAAGCTTGCGGTCATGTATGCCGGCAAGATCGTCGAGGCCGGCAGTGTCCGCGACCTGTTCAACGCGCCGAAGCATCCCTATACGAAGGCGCTGATCGGCTCGATGCCGAAGCTTGGCAACAAGGACCCGCTCTTCGCCATCCCGGGCCAGCCGCCAGATCTTGCGCGGCTGCCGACCGGCTGCGCCTTTCACCCGCGCTGCCCCGAGGCGTTGCCGTGCTGTGCCGCCGAGGAGCCCGACGAGGTGCGCATCGCCGCGTCGTGGACGG
This sequence comes from Allostellaceae bacterium, assembly GCA_041490725.1. GTDB lineage: Bacteria > Pseudomonadota > Alphaproteobacteria > ATCC43930 > CGMCC-115725 > DATARH01. The sequence goes on from JBGPTQ010000014.1 coordinate 8,200, forward strand.
CTCGGTGCTGGCGCGCCGAGCCGCTGCCCCAGGAGCACGCAAAGGAAGCGCATGCCGCCCCTGCTGGAAGTTGAAACCCTCACCAAGTATTTTCCGGTCACCACCGCGCTGTTTCCGCGCAAAAAAGTCGCCTGGGTCAAGGCGGTCGACGGTATCGATTTCGTGGTCGACGCTGGGGAAACCCTCGGGGTGATCGGCGAATCCGGGTGCGGCAAGACCACCACCTCAAAGCTGATCCTGTTGCAGGAAACCCCGACCGCCGGCGCGATCCGGTTCGACGGGCAGGACATCACCGAGCTCACCGGACCTGATCTGATGCGCTACCGGCGCGAGGTGCAGGTCGTGTTCCAAGACCCGTACAGCTCACTCAGCCCGCGCATGCGGGTCGGCGAGATCATCGCCGAGCCATTGCAGATCCACACCGACATGTCGCGCGAGCAGCAGCACGACCGGGTCGCGGAGGTGCTCGACCTCGTCGGGTTGCGCCCGGAAGTGGCGCGGCTGTTCCCGCACGAGTTCTCCGGCGGGCAGCGCCAGCGCATTGCGATCGCCCGCGCGCTCGTGACCAACACGCGCCTCATCGTGCTCGACGAGCCGGTCTCGGCGCTCGATGTGTCGATCCGCGCGCAGATCATGAACCAACTCGAGGAGCTGCAGCAGCGCCTCGGGGTCAGCTACCTGTTCATCGGCCACGACCTTGCGACGGTGGCGCATATCAGCCACCGCATCGCCGTCATGTATCTCGGCCAGATCGTCGAGTTGGCCGAGGCGCTCGAACTGTGCAAGGCGCCGCTCCACCCCTACACCCAGGCGCTGTTCACCGCCGCCCTGCCGGCCCATCCCGACGAGAAGCGCACAAGACTGGCGATTTCGGGCGAGGTGCCGAGCGCGCTGGCGCCGCCCTCAGGCTGCCGCTTCCATCCGCGCTGCCCGCAGGCAATGGCGCGCTGCGCGGTCGAAGCGCCAGAGCGCAAAGAGGTCGCGCCCGGTCACAGCGTGGCCTGCCATCTCTATTGAGCGTGGCTGCTGAGCGTGGCTGCAACTTTTTTAGGCATCGGCACGGCCCTGGCATAACATCCGGCGCTGGGCGGGCGCGTCACGCCGCGGTGCGCTGGGGGGAAGAAAGATGAACGAACAGCAATTGCGCGACCTGATCGGCGCGGTGAAGGCCGGCCGGGTTTCGCGACGGGCCGTTGTGCGCCGGATGGTCGGGCTCGGGCTGACGGCGCCGTTCGCCAGTCTGCTGCTGGCCCATGCGGGGGTGGCGGCCGAGCCGGCTCACTTCGACTACAAGCCGACCAAGGCGGGCGGCGGCGGGGCGCTCAAGCTGCTGTACTGGCAGGCGCCGACCCTGCTCAACCCGCATTTTGCGGTCGGTACCAAGGACCAGGAGGGCTCGCGGATCTTTTACGAGCCGCTCGCGGGTTGGGATGCCGAGGGCAATCTGGTGCCAATGCTCGCCGAGGAGATCCCCGACATCGAGAATGGCGGCATCTCGCGCGACGGCATGTCGGTGACCTGGAAGCTCAAGAAGGACGTCAAGTGGCACGATGGCCAGGCCTTCACTGCCGACGACGTCGTGTTCACCTGGGAATATGCCGCGGACCCCGCCACCGCCGCGACGACGATCGGCGCCTACCAGGACATCAAGGTCGAAAAGATCGATCCGTTCACGGTGCGGGTTCAGTTTCCCAAGCCGATGCCGTTCTGGGCGGAGGCCTTTGTCGGCACGCAGGGCATGATCATCCCGAAGCACCTGTTCGAGGCCTACAAGGGCGCCAAGTCGCGCGACGCGCAAACCAATCTGAAGCCAGTCGGCACCGGCCCCTATCGGTTCGTCAATTTCAACCCGGGCGACCTCGTCAAGGGCGAGCGCAATCCCGACTATCATCTGCCGAACCGGCCGTATTTCGACACGATCGAGATGAAGGGCGGGGGCGATGCCGTCTCGGCGGCGCGCGCGGTCATCCAGACCGGCGAATACGATTATGCCTGGAACCTGCAGGTCGAGGACGAGATCCTGCTGCGGCTCGAAAAGGATGCTAGTGCCAAGGGCCGCACCGAGATCACCTCGGGCGGCAATATCGAGCAGATCCAGCTGAACACCACCGACCCGGGGACCGAAATCGATGGCGAGCGCTCCAGCGTCAAGACAAAGCATCCGCTGTTGAGCGACCCGGCTGTCCGGCAGGCGCTCGGCATGCTGGTGGACCGCAACGCGGTGCAAAAGTACATCTACGGGCGCACCGGCGTCGCGACCGGCAATTTCATCAACAACCCGCCGCGCTTCGTGTCGAAAAACACGCCTTGGGAATTCAATGTCGACAAGGCAAACGAGGTGCTCGAAGAGGGCGGCTGGAAACGCGGGCCCGATGGCGTCCGCGCCAAGGATGGCAAGAAGCTGAAGTTCGTCTTCCAGACCGCGATCAATGCACCACGCCAGAAAAACCAGGCGATCGTCAAGCAGGCCTGCCAGAAGGCTGGTATCGAGATGGAGCTCAAATCGGTTACGGCCTCGGTATTTTTCTCCTCTGACGTGGCCAATCCGGATACCTATGGGAAATTCTATTGCGATTTGCAGATGTACACGACGACGATGACGGAACCCGACCCGACGCGGTTCATGCGCCAGTTCCTCTCGTCCGAGATCGCCTCGAAGGCGAACAAGTGGCAAGGTCGCAACATCACTCGCTGGCGCAATGCCGAGTACGACGCCGCCTATCAGGCCGCCGAAGGCGAGCTCGACCCGGTCAAGCGGGCGGCGCTGTTCATCAGGATGAACGATCTGGTTGTCGGCGATCACGCGGTGATCCCGGATGTCTACCGCCCGAGAGTTTCCGGGATATCGCACCAGCTCAGGGCGCATCTGACCGGCTGGGACAACGATTTATGGGACCTGCGAAACTGGTACCGCGAGACATGATTGCGCTGAAGCAGGGATGACCCGGTATCTGCTGCGCCGACTGCTGATCGCGGTGCCGAGCCTCTTAGGCATCAGCCTGGTGCTGTTCACGGTGCTGGCGCTGGCCCCGGGCGACCCATTCGGCGAGCTTGCCAGCAACCCCAACGTGCCGCCCGAAGTGGCTGCGGCGCTGCGCGCCAAATTCGGCTTCGACGACCCGGTCTGGCTGCGCTACCTGCGCTGGCTCGTCGCGATGCTGCACGGCGACTGGGGGTTTTCGTTCGTCAGCCGCGTCGATGTCGATAGGCTGATTTGGCAGCGCCTGCCGGTGACGCTGATCGTGATCGGCTCGTCGCAAATCCTGGCGCTGGTAATCGCGCTGCCGGTCGGCGTGTTTTCGGCGACCCGGCCGTACTCCCTCTTCGACCAGATCGCCAACACGCTGGCCTTCATCGGGTTCTCGCTGCCAACCTTCTTCACCGGGATCCTGTTCATCCTGGTGTTCAGCATCTATCTGCACTGGCTGCCGTTCGTCTTCCGCGGCGATCTCGGCATCACCGGCTGGCGCTGGTATTGGGAAGAGTTCCGCCAGGCGGCGATGCCGGTCGCCGTGCTTGGCCTGTTCCAGGGCGCCTCATGGACGCGCTATGTGCGCTCCGCCGTGCTCGACGTGATCCGCCTCGACTATGTCACGACCGCCCGCGCCAAGGGCATCGCGGAATTCGCCGTCGTGACCAAGCACGTCGTGCGCAACGCGCTGATCCCGGTGGTGACGCTGGTCGCGCTGTCGATGCCGTTGGTCTTCGGCGGCGCCATCGTAACCGAGCAGATCTTCCGCGTCCCCGGCATCGGCTCCTTATTGATCAGCTCGATCCTGGCCAATGACACGCCGGTCATCATGGCGGTGACGTTCGTCTTCGCCTGTCTCGTAATCCTGTTCAACCTGACCGCCGATATTCTCTATGGCTGGCTCGACCCTCGCATCGCCTACCGCTGACGCAGCGCCGCTGGGCAGCGCCAGCCGCGCGCGGTATGTGTCGCCGGCCCGGGACACCTGGCGGCGCTTTCGCCGGCACCGGCTGGCGGTCGCCGGCCTGGCGGTGCTTATTCTGATGATGGTCGCGGTGGCATTGGGGCCGCTGGTGTGGCGAGTGCCGATCAACGACATCGATTTCAACGCCCAGCTCGCCGGCCCGTCCTGGGCCCACCCGCTCGGCACCGACGACCTCGGCCAGGATGTGCTCGCCCGGATGCTCTATGGCGGGCGCATTTCGCTGGCGGTCGGGCTGGCGGCGATGCTGGTGGCGGTGGTCGTCGGCACGATCGTCGGGGCGCTCGCCGGCATTTCGCGCGGCAGCGTCGATACCGCGCTGATGTGGCTGACCGACCTGTTCCTGTCGCTGCCGCAATTGCCGCTCTTACTGCTGCTGATCTATCTGTTCCGCGATCCCCTGAAGCAGCTGGTCGGACCCGAGCTCGGCGTCTTCCTCTTGATCGTCGTCGTGATTGGCGGCTTTCGCTGGATGCAGGTGGCGCGGCTGGTGCGCGCGCAATTCCTGTCGTTGCGCGAGAAGGAGTTCGTCGAGGCGGCGCGCGCGCTCGGGGCGACGAAATGGCGCCAGGTGGTGCGCCATATCCTGCCCAATTCATTGGGGCCGGTCATCGTCGCCGGGACGGTCGACGTCGCCGCCGCGATCATCGCGGAATCGACGCTGTCGTTCCTCGGCCTCGGCTTTCCCCCCGACATCCCGACCTGGGGGCGCATCCTGTTCGACGCCAAGGACACCCTCGACATCGCCCCGCATTGGGCATTGTTCGCCGGCGCCGCGATCTTTCTCGCCGTGCTGTCGATCAACTTCGTCGGCGACGGGTTGCGCGATGCGCTCGACCCCCGCAAGGTGATGTGATTGGAAAACCGCCGCGCCGACCATCTGCTCGAAATCCGCGGGCTGCAGACGGATTTCGCGACCGATGACGGCACGGTGCGCGCGGTCGACGGCGTCGACCTGGCGATCGACCGCGGCGAGACGCTCGGAATCGTCGGCGAATCCGGCTGCGGCAAGACGGTGACGGCGCTCTCCGCGCTGAAGCTGATCGCGATGCCGCCGGGACGCATTGCCGGCGGCCAGATCCTCTGGCTTGGGCGCGACCTCGTGCCGCTCGGGCCCACCGCGATGCGGCGGATCCGCGGCAAGGAGATCGGCATCGTCTTCCAGGAGCCGATGACCTCGCTCAATCCGGTCTATAGCGTCGGCGCGCAGATCGCCGAAGCCGTCAGGGAGCACGAAGGGCTCGGGCGGCGGGGCGCATTCGACCGGGCTGTCGAGATGCTCGCCCTGGTGCAGATCCCGAACCCAGAGCGCCGGGCGCGCGACTATCCCCACCAGTTCTCCGGCGGGATGCGCCAGCGCGTCATGATCGCGATGGCGTTGTCGTGCAACCCGCAGCTGTTGATCGCGGACGAGCCAACGACAGCGCTCGATGTGACGATCCAGGCGCAGATCCTCGATCTCCTCGG
>JBGPTQ010000015.1:0-13478 GCA_041490725.1 Allostellaceae bacterium
ACCGTCGGCACGCCCTGGCTGTGGTACGAGCGCCGGCTGCTCGCCGATGGCGCGCTCGCGGCGGTAATCGCCAAGCCCACCACCGAGATCTTCGTGCTCTATGTCGGCGGCGTTCCGGCCGGCTATTTCGAGCTCGATGCGGCCCCGCCGCAGGAAACCGAGCTGTGCTATTTCGGGTTGACCCCTGAATTCATCGGGCGCGGGCTCGGGCCCTTCCTGTTGCGCGCGGCGATCGACCGGGCCTGGTCGCGTCCGATCACAAGGCTATGGGTGCACACCCGCAGCTTCGATCACCCAAAGGCGCTGGGGCATTATCAGCGTGCCGGGTTTGTCGTGTACGCGCGCCAGAGCCTGCGCTTCGAAGACCCGCGCACCCGGGGCATCCTGCCGCGTAGCCTGAAGCATCCGCGGCTGCTCCCGCTCGACGCGGAATAGTATCAATAGCCTTTTGGTCAAATGCTACATTTACGTTGGCCGCCGGCAATAATCCATTAACCTAACCCAACCTAGGATGCGTTCGGACGATGCAGTCGGTCGCGATTGATGAAAAATTATCGTATCTGCGTAATTTGGGGTCTTGCGATCCTCGCCGTTGTGCTCAGCCCGATAATCCTGATCTTCTCGATCCCGCTGGCGATCGGGATCGGGGTCGACATTTTCGATTTCGCCGGTGAGGTGCCCTTTGCGCTCGCGCTGTGCGCCCCGGCGGCATTCGTGCTGTTGCGCCGGGTGTCGCCGCGCGCCCTGGTGCGCCAGCTCGCGGCGGCGCACTTACGGCCGCGACTGCCCGCTTGATCGGTCGGCCGGGCTGAATCACGCCCCGAAATCGATCAACTGACGCACCGGCACGGCGGATTTCAATGCCGCGAACCCCTCGTTGATCTCGCTGAGCTTGAGCCTCCCCGAGAGCAGGTGATCGAGTTTCAAGCGGCCCTGGCGCCATAGCGACAATAGGCGCGGCATGTCGACCCGGAAGCGGTTGCCGCCCATCGAGGTGCCCTGGATCTTGCGGTCGCGCAGGAAGTCGAAGCCGTGCAGCTCGATCTTCACGCCGAACGGCACCATGCCGATGATCGTCGCGGTGCCGCCCGGGCGCAGCATGCGGAAGGCCTGTTCCGCGGTATCCTTGGTGCCGAGCGCCTCGAACGAGTAGTGAACACCGCCTTTGGTCATCTCGCGGACCTGCTCCACGGCATCGACATTGCTGGCGTTGATCGTGTCGGTGGCGCCCATCTCGCGGGCGATTTCAAGCTTCGAGGGGACCCGGTCGATCGCGATGATCCGCTCCGCGCCGGCGAGCGCCGCGCCGTTGACGGCGGAAAGCCCAACCCCGCCGCAGCCGATGACCGCGACCGTCGCGCCCGGCTCGACCTTGGCGGCGTTGAAAACCGCGCCGACCCCGGTCATCACGCCGCAGCCAACCAGCGCCGCGCGATCGAGCGGGATGTCGTCGTCGATCTTCACCATCGAGTTCTCGTGGACCAGCATCTGTTCGCCGAACGACGACAGGTTGAATGCCTGGTTCATCTGCTGGCCCTTCCAGGTCATCCGGCGCGCCACCCCGGGCAGCATCTTGACCTCGGTGTTCTCGCACAGGTTCGGATGTCCGGTCAGGCATTGCGGGCAGGTGCCGCAGAACACCGAAAGGCAGGTGATGACATGGTCGCCGGGCTTGACATAGCTGACGCCGTCGCCGACCGCCTCGACGATGGCCGACGACTCATGGCCGAGGATGACCGGGGTCGGCGTCGGGTAGAGCCCCTCGATGAAATGCAGGTCGCTATGGCACAGCCCGGCAAAGGCGGTGCGCAGCAGCACCTCGCGGCTCTTCGGCTTTTCGACCGCGACGTCTTCGATGGTCAATGGCTGGTTCGGCGCATGAAGGACGGCGGCTTTCATGGCGGGCTCCTCGCTGGATGCCGCCATGCTAGCGCGCTGCCGCCTTTCGGTCACGCGGCGTCGGTCAAACCCCGGGCATATCCCAGGGCCGGCTCAGCGCGCGGCGGGGGGCGGCTCGATAAACTCGGAGGCCGCCGGCCCGCCGGGGATTGAGACGGGGCGTGAGACGGGGCTTGGTGTCGGCACCGCCGCTTCCTCCGGGGCCGCCGCAGGCGTTTCGGGCCCTTGTGGCGCCGGCTCGGTCCGTCGAACCCTGACCCGAGTCAGTTCCCGTTCGATGGCCGCCGCACGCGATGCAGCCATCCTCGGCAGGACCACCCCGCCGCACAGCCGGCTCAGTTGCTGGCAGGAGATAGCCGTGCCTGAAAGCTGCGTGCTCTGCCGGTAATAACTGGCGGCCGCCGCCCGATAGCCGAAGCCCTCCGCCGCTCGGCCGAGATAATAAAGCGACAGATCGTCCTGGTATCCGATACGCATCACCAGCATGGCAAGGTCCTGCCAGCGCGCGCCGGCATCGAGTTGCGCCGCCTGCGGCTGGGCGCCGCGCCATTCCGCCAGACAGGGTTCGCGGCAACTGAGGATCGGCCGGCCGGCTCGCAGCAGAGCCAAGGCATCTGCCGGCTTGAGGGAGTGGGGCTGCTCAGCGCAGCCGACCACCGTCAAGCATGCCAATGCGACGAAGCCTCGATAGTACCATTTGCGCATCGCCGACTTCCCTGGCTCGGATTCTGCTCGAAAGCGTCAACCTCTCGCGTCGAACCACTCAGGCATCTCCCTTTCCCGCTCCCCGACATTGACCAAAGGGCGCCGGCTGTGGTGACAATCGGCGGTACCCGGGTGAGGGGCTACGAGGGCGCCGCGGCGACGCTCCCGAGTGGGTGATGACGCATGAGCAGTCTTTTAATGCGATACACGGCAGCGCCCAACAGTTCCGGTGACGCCAAATCACCCGCGCCCGAAAAGCAGGCGACCCGAAAGGAAGCCGCGTTTGGGGCGATCCGGACGCTGCGGGTCTTGCTCGTCGGCACGATCATAGTGCCTCTCCTGCTGGGAGCCGTCGGCGGGTATTTCTCATACCAGGCGAGTTACCGGGCCGCCGCGGCGGCGCTCGCCGAAGCGGTTGCCGTCGCCGAAGAGAATACGACCAAGATACTTGACACGCATGTGCTTGTCGCGGCGCGCATCGACGACTTGCTCACCGGGCTGACGGATGCCCAGGTCCGCGCCCAAGAAAAAACGCTGCACGAGCGGATTGCCCAACAGATAGAGGGCCTGCCCCAGGTTGCCGCGGCCTGGGTCATCGATGCCAATGCAAGCGAGCTCGTCAGCGCGCGGGTTTTCCCGGTCAATCGCGATCTCGATCATTCAGGCCGCGAGGATTTTCGCGCGCTGCAAGACGCTGGCATCCAGACCTTCGTCTGGGCGTTGCGCGCCCGCAGCCTCGGCGGTGGCGATTACCAACCGTACTTCACCGTGAGCCAGCGCCGGCAGACGCCTGACGGCGGCTTCCGCGGCATCGTCGTCGTCGCCGTGTCGGGCGCCTATGTCGCCTCGTTCTACAACTCGCTGCTCGGCGGTTCGGCGCAATATGCCGCCAGCGTGTTGCGCGAAGACGGCACCAGCCTTGCGCGCTATCCCGTAACCGCGGAACCCCCTTCGCCGCGCGAACAGGACGAGCTGCTGGCGACGGCGATTGCCGGCAAGGCAACAGCCGGGGTCATCGCCAGCGGCTCGCCGTTCACTCGAGAGGGCAGTCTTGTCGCCTATGAGCGGCTCGCGAATTACCCGGTTTACGTCACGATCGGGCGGACCCGAGCCTCCATCGTGCGCGAATGGCTCGAGACAATGGCCGGCTATGCCGCCATCGGCGTTCCCGCGGCCATCGGATTGATGCTGTTGAGCCTGCTCGCTCTTCGCCGCACCCGCCGGGAGCAGTTGGCCTTGGCCGAGGCGCGTGATGCGATCGCCGAGCGCGCCGGGATCGAAGCCCAGCTGCACCAGGCGCAGAAGATGGAGGCCGTCGGGCTGCTGACTGCGGGTATCGCGCACGATTTCAACAATTTGCTGACGATCGTGTCGGGCAATATCACCTTGCTGGAAGGCGCTCTCGATCCTACCGATGCGAGGCCTCACAGGTTCATCGCCTCGGCGATGAGCGGTTGCGAGCGAGCATCGGATTTGACAAGGCGTCTGCTCAGCTTTGCCCGCCGCGAGCCCGTCGACCCCCAGCCGGTCGATATCAACGAGGTGATTACGCGGATGTCAAACCTGGCATGGCACTCGCTGGGCGACCAGATCGTGACCGCGTTCCGGCTATCCGACGATTTGTGGCCGGTCTTTGTCGATCCCAACCAGCTTGAGACCGCCCTCCTCAATCTCGCCCTCAATGCCCGCGACGCGATGGCTGGACAGGGCAGCCTGACGATCGAAACCGCCAATTGTCGGGTCGAGGAAGCGCATGCCGAAACGCACCCGGGCGTTAGCGCGGGAGAGTATGTCACGATCTCCATCGGCGATACCGGGTGCGGAATGCCGCAAGAGGTCCGCGACAAGGCCTTCGACCCGTTCTTCACGACCAAAGAAGCGGGCAAGGGAACTGGCCTGGGACTTTCCCAGGTCAATGGTTTCGTCACGCGTTCCGGGGGACGCTGCACCATCAGCAGCGAGCCGGGCCGCGGAACGACGGTCAAACTGTACCTGCCGCGATATTTGGGCGTGATGGAGGGGGGCAATGCCCGCACCGCAACCAGCGCGACCGAAGACAAGCATCGCAAAACCCCCGTCCCCGTCGCGGCCGAGGGGGCTCAGCCATGAATGGAGCCGAGATGAAATGGCGAATCGGCAAGGTCACGGTGACCAAGATCGTCGAGCTCGAGGTGACCGGCGGCAGCCGCTTTATCCTGCCGCAGGCGACTTATGAGGAAATCCTGCCGATCCAATGGCTGCAGCCGCATTTCGCCGACGAGCGCGGCCGGCTGAAGATGAGCATCCACGCGCTCGTCGTCGAAACCCCTCTTCGCCGCATCATCGTCGATACCTGCCTCGGCAACGACAAGGAGAACCGCCGCATCCCGGCCTGGAACAACCTCCAGGGGCCGTTTCTCGCCGACCTCGCGGCGGCGGGGTTCCCGCGCCAATCGATCGACACCGTGCTGTGCACCCATCTCCATGTCGACCACGTCGGCTGGAACACGATGCTGGTTGATGGCACCAATGGGAAAAAGACCTGGGTCCCGACCTTTCCGCGGGCACGCTATCTGATGGGCCGGGTCGAGTTCGCGCATTGGCAGAGCCAGCACGACCGTGATGACATGGAAGCGGTCTTCGCCGATTCGGTCGCGCCGATCCATGCGGCCGGCCTCGCCGACCTGGTCGAGACCGATCACTGGATCTGCGACGAGATCAGCCTCGTGCCGACGATCGGCCATACGCCGGGCCATGTCAGCGTGCGTATCGCTTCGGAGGGCGAGGAGGCACTGATCACCGGCGACTTCATGCACCACCCCTGCCAGATCGCGCGGCCCCAATGGTCATCGACCGCCGATAGCGACCCCGACGAGGCGCGCCGCACCCGCCAGCGCATGCTGGGCGAATTGGCCGACCGTCCGGTGCTCGTCATCGGCACCCATTTCGCCGGAGCCACCGCCGGCCATATCGTGCGCGACGGCGACGGCTATCGCCTCGCGGTTTGATTTAACAATGAGGCGGTGAGGCGATGAGAAAAATAATCAAGTCTTTACCGCGAAGGACGCCATGGATACGCAAAGGACGCGACGGCGCCTTTTCTGGCCCGGAGGGCCAATGAATTTCTGCTGCCGCATTGCGCGTGCGCGAAATGGTAAGCCTGAGCGCTACGCGCCCGTGGAGTTGCCTTCGCGACCATTGCGTATCCATGGCGACCTTTGCGGTAAAGAGTTTCTCGCTCCTCGCTCCTCGCTGCCTCACTGTGAAATAATTGAAAGGATCGATTGGTGACGCAACGCATCTTCGACGGCTTGAAGGTCATCGACTGCGCCAGCTTCATCGCCGGGCCGGCGGCGGCGACGGTGATGTCGGATTTCGGCGCCGCGGTGATCAAGATCGAGCCGCCCGGCGCTGGCGACCCGTACCGCCGGCGCGCCGTTCCGGTGCCCGGCAAGCCGCTCAACCCGGGCTTCGTCCTCGACGGCCGCAACAAGCAGAGCCTGGCGCTCGACCTGCGCGCCGAGGCGGGGCGCGCGGTGCTCTACCGGCTGGTCAAGGACGCCGACGTCTTCATCACCAACTACCCGCCGCCGGTGCGCCAGCGCCTCAAGATCACCTATGACGATCTGGCGCCGCTCAACGAGCGGCTGATCTACGCCTCGTTCACCGGCTATGGCGAGACCGGCCCGGAAGCGAACAAGCCCGGCTTCGACGCGACCGCCTGGTGGGCGCGCACCGGGCTGATGCATCTGGTGCGCGCCGGCGAAGCGGCGACCCCGGCGCGCTCGTTGCCCGGCATGGGCGACCATCCCTCGGCGATGGGGACCTATGGCGCGATCGTCACCGCGCTCTATCAGCGCGAGCGCACCGGCAAGGGCAATTACGTCAGCTCGTCGCTCCTGGCCAACGGCCTCTGGGCCAATGGCTGCTCGGTGCAGGCGGCGCTGTGCGGCGACCGGGTGGTGCCCCAGCCGCCGCGCGAGCAGGCGCAGAATGCGCTGCGCACACATTACCGCTGCCGTGACGGGCGCTGGCTCCTCTTATCGATCGCCTCGGACGAATGGCGCTGGGAGAAATTCAGGGCCTGCCTCGAAGATCCGGCCCTCGACGACCCGCGTTTCGCGACGGTCGAAAGCCGAGAGGCGCATGCAAGCGAACTGCTCGCCATCCTCGACCGGGTCTTCGCGACACGCGACCTCGCCGACTGGCGGCACCGGCTCGACGAGGCCGGCATCATCTTCGGCATCGTCGCCGAGACCCAGGACATCGCGCAGGACGAACAGGCGCTCGCCGCCGGCCATCTTGTCGCGTTCGCCGATGCCGACTTGATGACCGTCAACAGCCCGATCGAGATCGCCGGGCAGGAGAAGGTCCGGCCGCGCCGGGCGCCTCGGGTCGGCGAGCACAGCGAGCAAGTGCTGCGCGAGGCTGGCTATGGCGAATCAGAGATCGCCGCGCTGCGCGAGGCTGGGGTCATCGCATGACCGACGCAGGACCGCGGGCGTCTCGCCCGCATGCGGCCGGGACGGCCGCGGTCCCGATCGAATCGACGGCCGCGCGCCTCATCGCGCTGCTCGACCATCTCGGTCTCGCCCGCGCCCATGTCGCGACGCAGATCCCGGCCGACATTGCAGAGCTGGCGGCGAGCGATCCCGGGCGCCTCGCCGGGATCGTGCTGTGCGCGCCGGTGCGCCTCGACCCGGCGCCGTTCGCCAACCTCGCTGACCGGGTGCTGATGATCTCGGGCGAGTACGGCCCAACCTTCGATGTGACGGTGCGCGCCGCCGACCGGCTTGCCGGCGCGCAGCGTCATGTGATCGACAACTACGAGGCCTTCGGCTGGTCCGATGTCGTGCGGGACTGCGCCGCGGAGATCGCCGATCGCATGACCGGCTTTCTCGCGCGATTTGCCGCCGATCCGCCGCGCCCACTGCCCGCCCCAGGGAGCCATGCCGGGAGCCATATCGGGAGCCACGCGGGGATTTCCTATCGCATCGCGGGGAGCGGTCCGGCCCTGTTGTTGCTGCCGTTCTTCCTCGCGCCATCGCAATGGGCGCCGGCTGTGCCGCTGCTCGCCCGGCATTTCACCGTCGTGACGCTCGGCGGGCGCCATCTCGGTGGCATTGCCGCGCTCGAGGACCGGGCGCGCATGCCGACCTATCGGGCGATGTTCCGTACGCTGATCGATCAGATGGCGCCGCTTCCAGGCGAAGCGATCCTCGATGTCGGCTGTGGCGCCGGCTCGCTCGACCGCCTGCTCGCAGCGCGCCTGGGCACCGCCAACCCGATCACCGCGCTCGACGCCAACCCGTTCTGGCTGAGCGAAGCCGAAGCCCTGGCGGTGGAGGAGGGGGTCGCCGACGCGATCCGCTTTGTGCCGGGGAATGCCGAGGCATTGCCGTTCCCGGACGGCTCGTTCGGCGCGGTCTTTTCAGTGACCGTGATCGAGGAGTGCGATGCCGACCGCGCGATTGCCGAGATGGTCCGCGTCGCGGCGCCCGGCGGGCGCATCGGCATCATCGTCCGCGCGCTCGATTTGCCGCAATGGTGGAACCTCGACCCGCCCGACTCACAAGAATGGGAGCCGATCCGCCGCAAGATCACGCCGCCGCCGCAATCGGTCGCCGGCAAGGGCGTTGCCGATGCCAGTCTCTACCGCCGGATGCGGCGGGCGGGGCTGATTGATCTGGTCTGCTTCCCATTCCTCGTGACGCTCGACCAGCCGGCCGGCCCGATCTGGCGCTATCGCGAGGACCACGTGCTCTCGCTGCTGACAGAAGAGGAGCTCGCGACCTGGCATGATGCCCGCGACCAGGCAGCGGCTGACGGCCTCTTAATGATGGCGCACCCGCTGCACTGCGCGGTGGGCACGAAGCAGGCCTAAGGAGCGAGGCCGCCGCGACCGTCAATAGAGCCCGCCGCTGCCGGGGCCGGGAGAGGCGGGCTTGCGCGGCGGCACCGAGGCTTCGGCATTTTCCGAAGTCGCGGGCTTGGCCGCCGACGGCACGAGCGGGATCGGCGCGCCCGCCCGTCCTGCGGCGGATGCCGGCGGGGTTGGCGGGGCGGCCACGTCGATCGCCGGGCCGATCGGCGCCAACACGGCCTCCGGCGATGTTCCGGGCGATGGCGCCGTCGCTGCCGCCGATCCAGGCAATGGCGCCGTCGGTGCTGGTGGTGCGGGCGCCGTTGGCGGGAGCGCCACCTCGATTGTCCGGCCAACGGGCGAGGGCACCGCCCCGGGCGCTGGTCCGGGCGATGCCGCATCGGGTTTCACCGCCGGGGTGGGGTTGACCGCTGCCTCGCTGGGCAAGACGGCTGGTGGTAAGGCGGTCGGCTTGAGCGCCGGCGCGGGCAGCGAAGAGGGGCTCGGCAGGGTGATCGTGGCGGGCGCCTCCGGCAGGGGAGGGGCGACCGCAGCGGGCTTGGGCGCCGCCGGCTTCGCCAGCGCGGCCGGCAGCGAGACGTGCGTCGGCGCCGGGGCGGCGTGCGCGGGCGGCGCCTTTGGCGCGATCACCGCGGCCGCAGCCGACCCGACCGTCGCCGCATTGCCGGTCGGCCCGGCCTCGTGCGGCGCGGTTGCGACGGCCGGCACCGGATCGCGCGGCTGTACGTAATGAAAAATCATGTTGCCGGCGACCCCGACCGCCACCGCATAGCTGAAGGCGGCGCTCTTGCTGACCGCGACCCGCGCGATCTTGGCCAAGGCGCCAACAAAAAAACCGTTCACCGACCCGCTTCCCCCCCCGGGTTGATCCTACCGAACGGGCCTTATTACCGGAGCTTTGCGGCAACACCAAGTTGATCATTCGGCAAAATAAGGCAACCGCGCGACGGTATGGCCATTGGCCGGGCTTCGGCGCAGAAGCGTTATCAGTCTTGCGAATTCGGTCTCAGCGTCGGCCGATCATCCCGAGGGCGTTGGCGACCGCCGCCGGGTAGGCGGGCGAAGAATTGAGCGCATGGCGGCACAAGCAGGCCTCGGCGAATTTGATGACGTGCTCATCGCCATGGGCGAGCGCCCGCTCGATCAGCGATTGCGCATCCTCCTCGTCCGGCGCGACCTGCGCGATGAAGCCGGTGCCGTTGCCAAAGCAGGCGTAAAGGCCGCAGCCCGCCTGCCAGCCATAGCGCAGCAGCGTCCGCGCAGTCGGGTCGCCGGCATAGGGCACGATATGGCCGAGTGCGGTCAGGCTGGTGACCCCGTGGATGAACACGATCGCGGTCAGGGCATTGCCGACATTGGCGAGATAGATCCGGGCGAACAGCTCGGTCAGTTGCGCGATCAACCCGTCGATCTCGCCGCCGAAATCGACAAGCCCGATCGCGGGCGCGAAATCGGCAACCTCGTTCAGCCCCTCCAGCGCCGCGGCGATGTTGCCGGGACGGCGCTAGCCGGGCGTCAGAAGCGCCACCCGGGTGATCGCCTCGCGCGGCGTCAACCCGCCGTTGGCAAGAACGTCGGTCGTCGGCAACTCGCTATAACTGTTCGCCCAGCTGGCGAGGGCATCGGCGAGTTCGCGCCAGCGCTGCGGCGATTCGCGCGATGCCAGGGCACGGACGGCATGGCCGACGCGGATCGTGCCATGCGTCGCCGCGCCGGATACGCCGGGGGCCAGGCGTCCGACCCACAGTTCGAGCACCTCGCGCCACGCCCTATCGCGCAGTTCCTCGGCGAAAAGCGCACTCCATGCCGCAAACCGGTCGCCTCGGCCGAGCGCCGCGCGCCACTCGGCGGCACGAACCGGTTCGCCAACGGGGCCGCGCACCACCAGCCGCTCGCGGTAGCGCTCGATCCACGGCATCACCGCCTCGGGCCGCCCCATCGCGCACAGCGCCTCGGCCACCATCGGCGCGTGGTTGAAATTGCCGTTGGCGAGCTGGGGACTGTGACCGGACAGAATGTCCAAGGCCGCGTCGAATGGCTCATACGAGGGAACGCGCATACCGGACCTCCTCTGCCTCAGGTCGAGGATCCGTTTGAATTAGAATTATTCTAATTTTAGTCAACAGGAACAAGCGCCCTCGAGCGGCGGCAGGCCGGGCGGCATCCGCCGCGCCCGGCTCGCCTGCTCGAAGGCATAAGCGAGGCGCAGCAATACCGGCTCGCTCCACGCGCGCCCGGTAAAGGCGATGCCGAGCGGATACTCCGGCGTCTCCCTCCCGCCGATCCCCGCGATGAACCCGGCCGGCACCTGGACGCTCGGATAGCCGGCTTTCGCCGCGATCTCCGCGCCGGCGGTGCCGGAAAACAGCACGGCGTCGAGCCGGTGCCGGTCCAGATAGGCATCGAGCCCCTGGGCGCGGCTGGCGCGCAGATCCATCGCGCGGGCCGAGCGGTATTCAGGCTCGCGCAAATCGCCGCGGGTCGCTTGCGCCGCGAGAAAGAGATCCTGGCCAAAGCGCAGGGCATGCCCGGCATTCGCCTCGTTGAACGCGATGATGTCGGCCAGGCTGCGCATCGGCGTGCCGGTAAGCCAGTCGCGCAGATAGGCGTCGAGATCGTGCTTCAGCTCGTAGACGAAAACGATCGGCCGCCGCACCGACTCGTCCCGGGTGAGGCTCTCCGGGTTGCGGTTGAGAACCGCCATCTCCGTGCCGGGCCCGCCGATCCAGCCTTCGGTCGGAAGGTTGGCGCGGACGATCGCCGCACCTTGCGCTTCGAGGATCGCGATCGCATTTCCCGTCACCGCGCTCGCGCACCGTCCGAGCCTGCCGTAATAGACATCGTTGCCGGGGTCGGCGGGGTTGCTCGGCACGCCGATGCGCGCGCCCCTGAGTCCATCGGGATCGAGAAAGCTGGTGTAATCGTCGGGCCGCTGCAAATGTCGGGTTGCCGGGTCGCGCGGATCGCGGGCGGCCAGCACGTTCATGAGGATCGCCGCGTCGCGCACGGTGCGGGTCAACGGCCCGGCGGTGTCCTGGCTGTGCGCGATCGGCAGGATCCCCGCGCGGCTCACCAGGCCGACCGTTGGCTTGACCGTGACCACCCCGTTCTGTGTCGCCGGCGACAATAGCGAGCCCGAGGTTTCGGTGCCGATCGCCGCCGCGCACAGTCCCGCCGCCACCGCGACCGCCGAGCCCGAGCTCGACCCGCCGGGGGAGACGATCGGGACGCCCCTCTCGTCGAGCGCCGGCGCGTAGGGGTTCTTCACCTGTCCGCCCAATGAGCTGTAGCCCGAGGGCATGTCGATCGCGAGGATGTTGGCGAATTCGGTCAGATTGGCCTTGCCGAGTATCACCGCCCCGGCGGTGCGCAGCCTCGCGACAAGTGTCGCGTCGCGTTTGGCGCGCGCCTCGGCCAAGGCAAGCGAGCCGGCGGTCGTGTGCTGCTGGTCGCCGGTCGCGATGTTGTCCTTCACGAGGATCGGGATGCCGGCGAGCGGCCGGTCCCGGCTTGGCTTCACCCCGTCGAGCGAGGCTGCGACGCCGAGCGCGTCGGGGTTGACCTCGCGCACCGCGTTGAGAACAGGACCCTTCCGGTCATAGGCCTCGATCCGCGCCAGATAGGCGCGGGTCAGCGCGCTCGCGGTGGTGCGGCCTGCGGCCAGCGCCTGCTGCAACTCGGCAATCGTCGCGTTGTCGACGCGCATATTCCCCTTCGCCGCCCGAGCGCAATTGTCATCGCCATCCGGATTGACCCTTTTTGAACGGGCCCCCGTACCCGCTGTTCCTGCTGTTTTTACAGCGGAATAGATCAGCCGCGTCCGGTCCTCGCTCCCAACTTCCAAACATATATATTAAGCACATAAGTTGGCAATTGTCAACTTTATAATATCACTACCTTAGATGCTATTGCGTCCCCCTATTCACCACGGAGGCACGGAGGCACGGAGAGGCAAAAAATTCATCGCAAAGGACGCCCAGCGCAAAGGTCGCAATGGGTTTCAAGACGCTTCGCGTCCTTTGCGCTCTCCTTGGCGTCCTCCGCGGTAAAGTTTTCTCCGTGTCCTTCGTGTCTTCGTGGTGAATCACTTCGGCCGCTGCGCCAGATACCAGTCGAGGATCTCTTCGCCGGTCCAGAACAAGACGTCGTGATGCTTGCGGATGTGGGAGAGCGCGCGCCGAACATATTTGAGCCGGTGCGGCGCCCCCATGATGTAGGGGTGCAGGACGAGCGCCATGACCCGCGCCGAATGGCGCGCGTCGCGGTACAGCTGGTCGAACTGGTCGAGCGCGCGGTCGCAATACTCGCTCGCCTTGTGATGCTGGAGAAGCATCATCGCGACATCGTTGCATTCCTGCGTATAGGGCAGGTTGACGATCGGCTTGCCCCGCGTCTTCAGCACTACCGGCTCGTCGTCGAGCACCCAGTCGCAGACATAGTCGTAGCCCTCCTCGGCGAGGAGGTCGGGGGTTTCCCAGGTCTCGGTGAGGCCCGGGCCGAGCCAGCCACGCGGGTTCTTCCCCGTGGCCTCGTGGATCGCCGCGCTGGTTTTGCGGATGTCGTCGCGCTCGTCGGCGACCTTCTGCATGTTCTTCTGCGAAAAGCCGTGGCCGATGAATTCCCAGTTGCGCTCGCGGGCGGCCTGGACGATGGCGCCGTATCGCGCGATCGCCGAGCCGTTGATCGCCAAGACGGCCGGGATGCGCAAATCGTCAAACAATTCGACCATCCGCCAGAAGCCGACCCGGTTGCCGTATTCGTGCCACGCCCAGTTCGGGATGTCGGGCATCGGCGCCCCGCCGGCGGGCGGGGTCAGAATTGTGCGCGGCATCGTCTCCTTGGGGTCCCATTCCTCGACATTGACGATAACCCAGACTGCGAGGCGCGCCCCGTCGGGCAAGGCGAGCGGCGGCCTTTCGGGAATCGCGGAATAATCGAGGCGTTCGGTCGGCAGCATCGGCACGGTCCTCCTCAGAACGTAAGCCAATTATCGCAGTCCCGGCGAAAGCCG
>JBGPTQ010000016.1:0-13033 GCA_041490725.1 Allostellaceae bacterium
CTGCGGCACCGACCTTTTGCGCCGCCGCGAAATCCGGCAAGGCGAGGCTGGCGGCTCCCACGGTCGCGAGCAATATGCGGTAGGATGACTTGGCCAAACCCCCTCCCGAAACGCGCTGTGGCGAGTGGCGCGCCGAAGTTTCCGAGCCGGGCCGGCTTCGCGTCACGCAGCCAAGCCATCCCGATGCGGACTCCACCGAGCGTCGAGCGACACAGGATCAGGCCCACTAATGCTATCGGTACTGTCGCATGTCAACGGCGGACGGCTTCTACCGCGGTCTATTCAACATTTGATCGGTCGAGACGTGGAAAGCGGCGGGCGTAGTTTGGCTTTCCGACTGGGTGAGCGCGTCGGTTGCTGCGCCGCCATTGGCCGCCTGCAGATTGCTGAACAGAGCCTGGATCGTCTCCGTCGTGACCGGTACCGGTGCGGACGGCGGTTCACCTCTTTCACTGGTAATGGCGGTGGCGAATTTGGTTGTGCATTGACTTTGCCCGTTTGCGGTTACGCACATGCGATCGCCAGACAGGAAAATCACCTCGGTCTTTCCGCCGCCGCCCCGGTCGAGGCGCGCGCCGGGCTCGGCCTTGATCAAGATGATGCCGCCGCGAACCGAGACCACCGCGGTCGGCGTGTAAAACGCTACGTCCCTCTTATTGCTGATCGTGCCGCCGACATAGCGAACCAAGCCGGTCGTCACTGTCGCTGTCAGATTGCCGGTTTGCGTTTGCGGGTCATAGAGGAATTCATTGATAACAACATCGGAGTCCGGTGCGATCGAGAGCGACGACTGATCGGCGAAGAGGAGTTGAACTTGGCCCCGGTCGGTCGTGTCGATGCGCTCATTGCGCATCGCGTCGTGGGCGATGAGGAGTTCGCGGTTCGATCGATCGGCTGCCGGGCCAATCCCTTGCGGATTGGCCGTCGCGGCAAAAATCGCTGAGCCTATGCCCGCCGCGGCCACGAGGGCCACGAGCAAAAGCCGGTACCAGGACCCGGCCATCCCCCCGCCCGCCATGTGTCTCAACGACCCTGGAACCCCGATTGCCGAGCCCGGCTCCGCGCGAACGCCGGTGTCATTGGCCATCCTAACGCAAGACCGTACATCTGCACAGTTCGGTTATGCCCATCGATCCGGTGCGGGTTGGCGCGCGGCTCAATATGCCAGGCGCAGCCCAATGATCACCTGCGTGTCGGTCGACCGGTCGGCCGCGAAGTTCGAACCGACGACTTCCCGGACCACGGACGCGGTCGCTGCAAGATTGTTGGTGAGGCCAAGATCGCCGGTCACTCCATAACGCCACACTTGTGTGGTGGCGATCAGCGTCGGGTCTACAGCCGGGTCGGGCGCGTCGTTCCAGCTGTAAATGCGGTACAGGACCGGGGTGACGATCAGCGGTCCTGCCCCGAATTCGGAAGGCAATTGGAAGCTATGCGTGTAGCTGGCCCGGAGCACGAGAGCGTGGTTCGAGGCAAAAGACCTTCGGGCATTGTCGATCGCGTAGCTCGCCTGGAGGCCAAGGTTGCCGTTTTCGAGTATCTGGTAGGAAAGGCTCGCGCCAACGGTGTGGACGCCGGCGTTCATGTCGGTGGCGGTCGGCACCGGCGTTAGATTGGTGAAATGTTCGGAGCGGAATTCGTAAAACCCGGCGGCGCTGACCCGCTCCGAGATTGGGCCATCGGCCCCGAGCCCGGCGCCAGCGGTCCAGAGAAATTGGCTGTTGCCCAACAGCACTTCGTTAGCGAGCACATAGGGGCGCAGCGAAACGACCCTGCTCGCTCCGCTGCCGCCGATATCGAAGCGCGGGCCCGAATTGACTTCTACCGCCGCCGAATCGATCGAGCTGAACTGGAACTGCTTGGAACCGTAGACGAGCGCGTTGCTCACGAGCGTGGCATCGCCGAGATCGTAGGTGTGCCCCAAATTCCCGCCCAGAAAGGCGTCCCAGCCGGGCCGATGGACAGAGATGGCGCTCAGCGTCAGCGGAACGCCGCCGGCGACGATATCGGCGCCGGCCGGCTCGGCGCTGACATTGCTCTGATGACGTAAGCCCCCGAGCAGGTTGACGGTGAATCTAGACGGTGAGGTCGCGCGCTCGATCTGGTCACGAAGCGCCTGCACGCGAGCGCGGGTTTCCGGGGTTGCGTCGGATGCCTTTTCGACCTGATCGAGATAAGCGCCCGCCGCATTATGCGAGCCGAGTCGAATATAAAGCTCGGCAAGCTGGAGTTTGACTCCCGGAAAATTTGGATTGTAGAGCAGCAAGCGCTCGAGCGCCGAGATTGCCCCTTCGTAATTGCCGAGTTTGACGGCCGCTTCCGCATAGCGAAAATTGACGTCGACATTGGTCGGGTCTTTGAGCACCTGCTGGAATAATGCGTTGGCCTGCTCGTCCAGTTCGGTGCCGGCCGGGGTTGGCTGACCGACCACCGCACCGCTGCTCAGCCACAGGAGTGCGGCCGCCAGGGGGATTGCGAGCCGGCCGCGCCGGCTCGACCCCAGCGATCGACAAGCCGGCAGGCGGTCGCGGGCGTAAAGATCACTGGCGATCCGATAGCGCCCGTTTTGCTTCGTCAATGTCGGCATACCCCCTTCGGCGATCATTGTCGGTGGGTCCGCCGCCCGGTTACCGGACGAGAGAACAACCCAAAATCGTCCAGATGGAAAGGCTTCTCGTACCGGCAGCTCCAGAGCTTACCCTGTCCAGGCGTTCGTTGGGCATCCCCTCCTTGCCCCCCTACCTAACTGAAATCCCGAAAGACTTCCAGTTATTCGAGGGACGATGTTGCCCGAATTGGCGGGGCGACTTGAACAAAGCCACTCGGAATACCGTACCCCACGGCCTGCTTCTGAGCGCGACATTGTTACCCGAATCACAGCCGATTCATCGATGAGCGCCTTGCTCCGATTTTGTCCAAGATGCAGCGCTCAGTTGAAACATGGAGCAAGATACATCCATTCATTGTCGTAATTACCCGGTCTCGCGCATGCGGCGTCATCGTTTGCATCCCCAACCGCAAGGTGGTATGTATTGATCGTAATTAGTGATAAAATTAGCTAAACAGCCATTCCACCCCCAGCCTGCAGGAGATGGCATATGCGTTGCTCGGCTTGCCACATTTTTGCTGCGATAATCCTGGCTTGCTCGGCCGTCCCCGGTTTCGCGGAACAGGCTTCGGTTGGCGTCGCCGGCGCGGTTAACCCGCAGGCTACCGGTCAAGCGCCCGCTGGGGCCGTCGAACAGCTTGTCATCGGCCATAACGTCGTCCGCAATGAAAAAATCTCTACCTTCAACAAAGGTAAGGTACAGCTGATCTTTGCTGACCAGTCCACCTTGACGCTCGCAGAGAATTCGGAGATCGTGATAGATGAGTTTGTTTACGATCCGCAGAAGCAAGCGGGCACCATGACGGCGACGATGACGACTGGAGTCCTGCGCTATGTCGGCGGGAAAATCAGCAAAAAGACCGACGTCTCGTTTCTGACGCCATCCGGCGCGGTTACGGTTCGCGGCGGGATCGCCCTGATCAAAGTTGCCCCGAAACCCGGGGCTGCACCGGCGGCTGCCAGTGAGGCCGCGGATAAACGCTAACGAGCCGAGGAACGGCCCGAGGGCGACCGAACCTGAGCGGATCGCTCTCCAGGCTCCCGCTGTTTTCGCTGTTTTCTGCAAGAAATTTTCAGCCGCCGAGGCCGGCCCGGACCGGGTTACCATTAGCCGGACGGGTATGGGTTCGCCTCGATCCGGCGCAGGCGCCGCTCGAAATCGGTGGCTTCGATGCCCGGATGTAGGTGTCGAGGAGCCGACCCAATCCGCCCGCCTCGCCTGGCGCGAGGCTGCCCCGCGCGGCCGCCGCCATTGACCGCCGCCAGGGCGCCCGCGACATCGCCGGCATCGCGGATCGGCGGGAGGTCGAGCCGCACCTCGGGGTCGCGGCGCGGCGCCATGACCCGTTCGAGACAAAGCCGCATCGCGGCCGCATCGCCATTCATCGCCAACTCAACCGCCTTGCGGGTCAACACCTCGGCCTCGCCGTCGAGCAATTCGCGCGCGGCCAGCGTCTTGCGGTTCTTCGAGCCGCGCGGCCGCCCGGCGGGATTGCCGGATTGGCCCTTTACGAAGGGCCGACCGCGGACCCGCTGTTCCGAGTGTCGTTGCAGCGGTGCTTCAGCCATGGGCGGCTCCTCTTATTACGATAACAGCAGTAATCTGCGCTACCAGCGCCAGCAATTTGGCATCAATTAGAGATTAATCTAGCATATCATCGCATCTTTGTCAAGCAAATAATTGCTATCAACACATGCAAACGGCCGCGCGACTCCTGACCCGAGGTGTCACCGCCTCATCTGATAACGCTCTAGGGATCTGCGCCCGCGAGGCGGCGAGGGCACCCGTCCTCGGCGACGATTGCCACGGCAGCTAACCAGCACCGAGGCGAGGAAGCACAGTGCACTTAGCGCGATCCTCTGGCCTGCATCCACGGCGAAAGGCGGAGTTGCCTACCCAACTGTCCCAAGAACAAGAAGACGTGACCAGGCGTGGTCTCACTTGGTCAGCGCCGCGAAGACTCCGTCCCAGGCGGGAGGTGGCGGCGAGGCCAGCAAATCAGCTATCCGTTCCTCGTAGAGCAGGTAAAAATCCCGTAAGATGTCGGGAGCTTGGTTGCGGCAGACTTCCAGCTGTGCCAACGCCTCTTCCCACTGCCTCCCGCGGTACGCGGCGATCATCGACCCATGAGCGAAGGCGAGCGAGGCAAATGCTTCGGTGGAAGCGACAGACTCGTCGCCGAACAGAAAGAAAATGCGTACCGGTCTGGTTTTGCCGACCACCTGGATCAGGTCGAGTTCGAGCAAGGCGAATTGCGGTGCCTGTTCGGCGGTCCGCTCGCCGATAATGATGTCGACCTTATATGTCTTGGTCTGACCCTCGAGCCGCGAGGCGACATTGGCGTCGTCGCCGAGCACCGAATAGTCGAAGCGCTGGTCCGAACCGAGATTGCCGACAACGCACTCGCCGGTATTGAGCCCAATGCCGGCGCGAACCTCGCGGAACGGCCGGTCTTCCGCCGCAGCCTCGGCACGCCAGCCGTCGTTGAGGCGCGCCAGCTGGCTGCGCATCGCCAGCGCGGTGCGACAGCCGTGCTCGGCATGCGCCGGATCGTCCAGCGGCGCATTCCAAAACGCCATGATGCCGTCGGCCATGTATTTGTCGACGGTACCCCGGTGCGACATGATCGCGTCGGTCATCGGCGTCAGATAGTGATTGAGGAAACTCGTCAGGCCATGCGCATCGAGCCCCTCGGCGATCGTGGTAAAGCTTCGGATGTCGCTGAACATCAACGTCATCTCGCG
This sequence comes from Allostellaceae bacterium, assembly GCA_041490725.1. GTDB lineage: Bacteria > Pseudomonadota > Alphaproteobacteria > ATCC43930 > CGMCC-115725 > DATARH01. The sequence continues at coordinate 5,354 of JBGPTQ010000016.1, forward strand.
CAGCTCCCCGCCGAGCGTCAGCCGCTCCGGATGTTGGGCAAGCTGCTCGATGACCGCAGGCGCCAGATAGCGGCCAAAGGCATGGCGCACCTGTCTGCGCTCGCTCTCAGTGCGCACGAACATCACGGTCGAGGACGAGAGATAGACGAGCGACCCGACGAGTGAGGGGAAGACCGGGTCGATCAGCCAGTTGTATTCGGCATAGGCGTACCACGAGGCAGCGATCGCAGGTGCCACAGCGGCTGTGCCGAGCAACGCCGTCCATCGTGGGCCGACGCGGGGCAGGAGGAGGAGGAGGCCCACCCCGATCACGAACATGAACGCGGCCTCGGCGCCGTGCGCCCAATCAGGCCGTTGGACGTTGTCGCCGGCCATCATCTGCTCGATCAGCTGGGCGTGCATCTCGACCCCGGCCGCCGCCGGATCGAGCGGGGTCGGACGAAACTCCTTGAGCCCCTCGGCGGTGGTCCCCACCAGGACGATATTGCCCTTGATCAGTTCCGGGTCGGCGCTGCCGTCCAAAATCTTCCATGCCGGCACGAAGCGCTCCGGCTGATGCGGCGTAAAGTGGACCCACACAGTGCCATCGGCGCCGGTAGGTACCACGATTTGGCCAATTTTGATCGAGCTGATGCCGGCATGCTCGCCGAACGCGGTCACCCCGCTCGCGCCGGTCGATTTGACGACGTAGGTGCGGGCCCCTTGGGCAACCCGCAAGGCATCGGCGCCCAATGCCGGATAGAGCCGATCGCCGATCGCGGTCACGAGCGGAACCCGCCGCGAGATGCCGTCGCGCTCGGGAAGCATGCCGAGCATGCCGTTCCCCGCGGCGGCCGCCTCCAGAACGCGCAGGCTGCTCGCGGCACCGCGGAAGTGGGGTACCCAGGGCCGCGGATCGTCGCCTGCGATAGCGAAGCTCGCTTTCGCCTCGGGAAGCCGCGGATGCTCCTTCCCGCGCGGTGCGAAGCCCAGGACCACACGAGAACGCCCAATCGCGTCCGCGAAGATCTGGTCGTGGTCGGACATGGCGGCGAACCGCGCGATTAGCGGATCGTCGGGAGCGATGCCCTCGATATCCTCGATCAGGCGCGCTGGCGTCGTGCGATCCGGGTCGATAAAGAGAATGTCGAAGGCGATCGTCGCGACGCCCAGCTCGTTGAGCCGGTTGACAAGTTTCGCAAGCAGCGTCCGCGGCCACGGCCATTGGCCGAAACGTGCCAGGCTGTCATCGTCGATATCGACGATGCGCACCGGCGTCGGCTCGTATACCCGCGGTTTCAGGCGCAGGAACTCGTCGAACACGTATAATCTGAAATGCGAAAGTGCCTCCGAATTGCTCGCCCAGGCAAAGAAAGCCGCAAGCAGGATCGGCAGCGGAGCGACGTAATGCAGGTATCTGTAAAGATATCGGCTAAGGCGCCTCATGGAGCCATCATATCCGCAGGTCGCCGGTCATTCAAAGGTGATCTCCCGCAGGCTGATCCAGGGGATGTCCCCGCTCGGTGTTGAAATCGCAGGGTCGGCCTTGGCCTTGCCCCGCCTTGAGCCTCTAGGCAGCGAAAATCCTGCTTAGAACACGACGACGCTGCGGATCGTCTCGCCGCGCTGCAACGCGGCGAAGCCGTCATTGATCTCGTCGAGCGCGATGTGGCGCGAGATCAGCTCGTCGAGCTTGAGCCTGCCGTCGAGATAGGCGCGGGCCAAGAGCGGGAAGTCGCGCGCCGGCCGCGCCCCGCCATAGCTCGACCGCCGGATGCGCTTTTCGCCCATCAGGCTGCCCCAGCGAAACGCGACGTCGTCGGCGACATCGGTCTTGCCGAGCCAGATCACCTCGCCGCCCGGGCGCACCGCCTCGAGGCTCGCGCGGAACGAAGCGGGGCTGCCGGCGGCTTCGAAGACGACATCGGCGCCGCGTCCGGCCGTCTTCGCCTTGGCGATGGCGATCGGATCTTCGCGGCGCGCATCGACCCTGGAGGTCGCGCCGACCCGCTCGGCGAGCGCAAGTTTTCCGGCATCGAGGTCGACCGCGATGATCTCGCCCGCCCCGGCGAGCCGGGCGCCCTGCACCGCGGCGAGCCCGACCGCGCCGCAGCCGATCACCATGACCGTGTCGCCATAGCCGATCGCCGCGATGTTGAGCGCGGCGCCGACCCCGGTCATCACGCCGCAGCCGATCAGGCAAGCGCGATCGAACGGCAGCTCGTCAGGCACGACGACTGCCTGGTGGTCGGCGACAACAGCGTATTCGGCGAACGCGCCAATGAACATCAGCCGCTTCAGCTCGCGCCCATCGCTTCGACCGCCATCGGCGCCCCGACCGCATGTAGCACCGCCGCGCGGTATTCGATCGTCATCGGCTGCCTCCTCATGCTCCGTCGCGACCGCCGCCCGCGCCCGGCGTCCGGTGCAGCGGCGCGGCGCGGCGCACCGGCAGCGCGTCGTCGCGTACCTGGAAGGCGCCTTCGACGGTGGCGACCCTGTAGCCCCGGCACCAGCGCGCGACAAAGGCGCCGGCGAGCGTCGCATCGCAAAAATAGACCGAGACCGCATCATTCAGCACGCCGCGCAGCCCGGACGGGGCCATCGCCCAGCCCTCGGCGCCGCAATTATCGTCGAGCCACGCCCTGATCTCGTCGAGCCGGGCGCCCAGCCCCTGCGGCGGCACCCCGATGCGGATCCGCACCGGAAAGCGGCGCTCGGCCTCGCCGATCATCAGCCTGGAGCTGGCCGCCATTTCTGTTCCTTGTTTGTTCCGTCTCACAAGAATGTCACGCTTCGCCGGCCGCTGTCCAGCGCCGGTCGCCAAGCACATCTGGGGATTTGCGCTCTCAGGCCGCCCTGGTCAGCGCATCGAGACCGATGCCGGCCAGCCTCACGGTCTTCGGAAGCAAATGGGAGCCCGCCTCGTAATAGCGCCACATTCGCGCGCTGACCCCCAATGCCCGAGCGGCTTCGGCCTGGGTCATCCGGCGCGCGGTTCGCCACGCGCGCAGCCACTCGGCACCTTGTTCAAGGGTGAGGCGCCATAATGTGTCGGCGGAGATTTCCATGTCATCCGACCAGCGGACGCACCACCCCCATTCGCCGACCTCGACCGTGCGGAAGAGCTCGTCGTCATGCCGCAACGGCGCAAACACCGCGTATTCGGCCAGGTGGCTCGACACATCGACAACGCTTTCGGCGTCGCCCTTCCAGGTAATCGCCAAGCACCGGCCCTTATCGGCGCGCACCGCCCTGATGTTCGGGATATCAGTCACGCTCGACCCTTCGATTCAGTCGGACCCACTCGGCACGCAATATTTCGCCGTTTTCCTGCGCCCAAACCATAGCCTCCTGGGTCCTGCGGACCTCGCCCGCCCTTACCGTCATCGTCTCGATCTCCACCACGGCCCGAAAACCGCGTCCTTCGATATGGAAATGCGGCGGCAGGTGATCATCGGCATAGATCGCGATCTTGCAGGCAGCGAAGCGGCGGATGGTCGGCAAAGGCTCTGGCCTTAAAAGGCAATGATTGCCGCTTTGTCAAGATAGGCTCCGGACGCGGGCGTGATGTCGCAACCCAAACTGGCACTTACGACCCCGGCACAATCCCCTTGGGCAGGGTCTCGCAATAGCGCGCGATCTCGCCGGGGGTGGTGATCCACAGCTCGTCCCTATGCGCGATGATATGGCGCAGCGCGCCGCGCAAGGCGCGCAGCCGGAACGGCTGGCCAATGATGAACGGGTGCAGGGCGACGCTGAACACCAGCGGGTATTTCGTTGATTGCTCGATCATCTCGTCGAACTGGTCGACGATCATCTCGGCGAATTGCCGGCCGGTATGATGGCGGGTGGCGAGAGCCGGCAAGTCGTTGAGCTCGATCGGGTAGGGCACCGACAGGATCGCGCCCGAGCGCGTCCGCATCCAAACGGGCTGGTCGTCGAGCGGCCAATCCATCACATAGCGGTAGCCGGCCTCCTTTAAGAGGTCGAGGGTGAGCCGGCTCTCGGCCAGGCCAGGACCGAGCCAGCCTTCCGGCCGCTTGCCGGTCAGCCGGGTGACGGTCTCGGTGGCTTCGGCAACGAGCCGCGCCTCGTCCTCTTCCCACAGCGCGTCCTGGCGCTCGGCATTGCTGCGGCCATGGCCGACATATTCGTCGCCCCTGCCATTGAGCCGCTCGACGATGTCCGGGCAATACTCCAGCGCCGCCGAATTGACGTTGTGCGCGCCGGGCAGGCCAAACTCGTCGAGCAGGTCGAGGTAGTGCCAGATCCCCACCCGGTTGCCGTAATCGCGCCAGGCGTAATTCTGCTGGCTCTGTGGCCGGTCGGCCCCACTCGCGTCGACGCCGAGCCCGGCGCGATAGGCGAAATGCTCGATATTGCTGCACAGGAACACGGCGAGCCGCTTCCCCTCCGGCCAGTCATAGACCGGCCGCCTGGTGATCGGCAGATAGTCGTAGCGGGTGTGGACCGGGAGTTTCATCGCGTTGATTCGAGTTCAATCGGATCGAGATTGCTTCGTCGCTGCGCTCCTCGCAATGACAACCAAGGTTGCTGTCATTGCGAGCGAAGCGAAGCAATCCCGCGCCATCAGCCGCGCTACCGGCCGGTGAACACCGGCCGGCGCTTTTCCATGAAGGCGGTGCGGCCCTCGGCGTAATCGGCGCTGGCAAAGCACTCGTCGACGACGCGCTTGCACAGCGCCATGTCGCGATGGGCTTCGTCCTTCAATGCCTCGCGGGCGATCTGCTTGGCGGCGCGGATCGTTAAGGGCGCGTTGGCGGCGATCATGTCGCAGTAATTCTTGACGTAGCCTTCCAGCTCGCCGTCCGGCACGAGGCGGTTGATCAGCCCCATGCCCAGCGCTTCCTCGGCGCTGAACTGGCGCGCGGTATAGAAGATCTCGCGGGCATAGGCGGGGCCCACCAGGTCGATCAGTTTCTTGATGCCGTCATAGGCATAGCCGAGCCCCAGCTTGGCCGCGGGAACGCCGAAACGCGACCCCTCGGCGGCGATGCGGATGTCGCAGCCGATCGCGGTCGCGAGGCCCCCGCCGATGCAGTAGCCGCGGATCATCGCGATCGTCGGCTTCAGCGTCTCGTGCAATTTGAGCCGGGCCGCCTCGGAAATCTTGCTGTAGGCGGCGGCGGCTTCCTCGTTCGCGCGCTTTTCCTTGAACTCGGAGATGTCGGCGCCCGAGACGAAAGCCTTGCCGCCGGCGCCGCTCAAGACGATGACGCGGATCGCGTCATCTTTCTCGAAATCCTCCATGATCTGCGCCACCGCCTGCCACATGTCGAGCGAGACGGCGTTGTGGCGCGCCGGGTTGTTGAAGATGATGCGGCCGACCGCACCGTCCTTCTCGGCGAGCATCTTGCTGGTGATGGGCTGGTCGAGCATGGCTCGGCTCCTCGTTGAAGTTGTAGGATGGGTTGAGCGCAGCGAAACCCATCATCAATTCGATTTGATTCACAATGAGGCGGCGAGGCAATGAGAGTACCCGCCACCCAAACCTCTGTGCCTCACTGCCTCATTGTGAATATTGGTGGGTTTCCCCCGGCGTTCGCCGGGGTCAACCCACCCTACGACTTTTATACCACTTCGCGGGCGTGCAGATCGGCGATCGCCGCTTCGTTGTAGCCGAGCTCGCGCAGCACCTCGTCGGTGTGCTGGCCGAGATCCGGGGTCGGGCGCAATTCCGCCGGCTCCGGCGTGCGGGTCATGTTGATCGCCTGGCCGACCACCTTGAGGGCCCCGAGCCGGGGATGCTTGATCGGCCGCGCCATTTCGAGATGCTGCACCTGTGGATCGGCGAAGGTCTGGTCGATCGTGTAGAGCGGGCCGCATGGCACGCCGACCTCGTTCATCAACTCGACCCAATAGGCGCTCGGGCGCTTTTTGGTGATCTCGGCGATCTTCTCATTGAGGACCTTGCGGTTCTTCGAGCGCGCGGGGCCGGTCGTGTAATCGGGGTCGTTCAACAGCTGCGGCGCATCGGCGGCCTCGCAGAAGCGGCGGAACATCAAATCGCCCGAGGCGGCGATGTTGATCTGCCCGTCGGCGGTCGGGAAGAGGCCGGTCGGGATGCCGGTCGGATGGTCGTTGCCGGCCTGCTTGGCGACCTCGCCGGCGATCAGCCAGCGCGACGCCTGGAAATCGAGCATGAAGATCTGCGCCTCGAGCAAGGAGGTATGGACCCATTGGCCCTCGCCCGACTGCTCGCGCTCAATCAGGGCCATCAGGATCCCCTGGGCCAATAGAATCCCGGCGCACAGATCGTCGATCGGGATGCCGACGCGCACCGGTCCCTGTCCGGGCAGGCCGGTGATCGACATGAGGCCGCCCATGCCCTGGGCGATCTGGTCGACCCCGGGCCGCTTGGCATAGGGCCCGGTCTGGCCGAAGCCGGAGATGCTGCCATAGACGATGCGCGGGTTGATGCGTCTGACCGATTCGTAATCGACGCCGAGCCGGAATTTGACCTCCGAGCGGAAATTCTCGACGATGATGTCGGCGTTCTCCGCCAGCTTCATGAAGATCGCGAGCCCGTCCGCAGTCTTCAGATTGAGGGCGAGGCTGCGCTTGTTGCGGTGCAAATTCTGGAAATCGAAGCCTTCGCGCCGGGAGCCGGTTACATCGCGGCCGTCGTCAGCGGGCGGTTCGATCTTGATCACCTTGGCGCCCCAATCGGCGAGCTGGCGCACCGCGGTCGGCCCGGCCCGGGCGTGCGTCAGATCGAGCACGGTAAAGCGGGACAGCGGCAAGGATCCGATGCTCACGATGCCAATTCCTTCTCGGTTGAGCGTTAGGCCAGCGGGCGTTGCAGCACTTTCGTCCGTGCCGTGCTCCGGCGTCAAGAATTGGTCGGCCTCTATTCCTTGAGGCCCTGGTCCTTGAGGAAGGCGGCGACCCGCTCGACGAAGCGCTCCGGCTGCTCGATTTCGGGATGGTGGCCGGCCTCCTCGATCAGTTCGAAGCGCGCGCCCGGGATCAGCCCGCCATAGACGCGGCCGTAATCGGGGGTGACGACCCGGTCGCTGTCGCCCCATAGCAGCAGCGTCGGCACGCTGATCCGCCCCAGCCATTGCTTCAATTGCGGGTTGTACATGTAGGGGTGCCAGGCATAGAGGCAGAGCGATTCCCAGTTGCGCGCATGGATGACCAGCTCCTCGTCGCTCATCGCGTCGTAATCCGGAGCCTTCGCCGGGTCATGCCAGCTGCACCGCCGTACCTCGGCCGGGTTGACGTTGAACACGTCAAGGATGTCGCGGGTCTCGCGGTCGCCGATCTTGATGCCGACCGGATCGACGAGGATGAGCTTCTTCAGGCGATGGCGGCAGGCGACCGCGACTTCCGCCGCGAGCCAGCCGCCGAAGGACAGCCCCATCAGCACGATCTTGTCATAAGGCAGTTCGTCGATGAGGGCGAGGTAGAGATGCACCAGATCGTAGATCGTGTCGAAATCGGGCGGGCGCTTCGAATTGCCGAAGCCGGGCGAAGAAGGCGCGATCACCTCGGCATGCTGGCCGAGCAGATCGAGGAAGGGCGCTTTCGGGTGCACCGTGTCCATGCCGTGCAGCAGCAGCACCGGCGTGCCCCCAGGACGATTTGCCCCATGCCGCAACATTTCGAGCTCGATCCCGTTGACCGTCATTCCTGCGCCATTCGCCATGCTGCAAGTCTCGCCAGATTGCCCGC
>JBGPTQ010000017.1:0-12637 GCA_041490725.1 Allostellaceae bacterium
CCCGGCAGCTCGGCCGTGATCTTGTAAGCCTTGTCGTCCTCGGTCACGTCGACGGAGGGGGCCGAGAAGCTGAACGAGCTCTCGGTCCGCCAGGCCGGTTCGACATCGAACATTCGGCGCAACGCCGGCAATCCGAAACCGCCGGCGAACCGATCGAACAGCCGGTCCATCTCGCCGCGGAACGACTGCCAGACATCCGGCATGCGCGCCGGGGGTGTCTTCTTCACCTCGACTGGGGTTTGAGCCATCGCTACCTCCATTACTAGGGATGCGCGTCGCTTTCTAGGCGAACGCGACCGCTGAAACCTTGATCCAGCGCAAACCGGCGCCGCGAGAGACCAAGATCACGGCTCGACCTGGATGTGGTCCTGAACCTCGGTGACGCCGGGAGCCGACCAGGCGGCGCGTTCGGCGATGTCGCGCTCGTACCAGGCATGGACCTTGCCGCCGAGCACGACCTTGCCGCCATCGATCTGGACGGTGATGTGCGAGGCGTCCAAGTCGGCGCTCCGGTGCAGCGCCTTCTGGATCTTCTCCTTGACTTCAGGAACCTGGATCGGCGAATTGACCCGGATCAGGTTGGCGACGCCGGCAACCCCGGTGAGGTTGTGGATTGCGGCCTCGGCCTCGCTTCTCTGGAACCGCCAATCAACATCGCCGGTCAGCGTTACGGTTCCCTTCTCGACCTTGACATTGATCCGATTGGCGGGGAGGCCGACGCGCCATTCGAGGATGTCGACCGCCCGTGCGGCAATTTCCTCATCCGAGGATTTCTTGTCGGAGGGCAGGCGAACCTCGATTTCCTCGGCGATCGCCTTGACGCCCCTGACCCGCCGCGCGGCGCGCTCGGCCGCCAGTTTCTCGCCGTAGCTCGAGACGAACCCGGTCAGGGTGACGACCCCGGCATTGACGCCGACGCCGATATGGGTGGCCGTGACGCTCGGCTCGAAATCGAGCTCGTCGAGCACGTCCTGCCGCAGCTGATGGTCGCCGATCATCCAAGCCTCCCTATCGAATAAGCGGCTTGCATCCTGATCGGCATCGCCGAGCCCGGCGTTGATCCACATCAAGGCCGACGCACGGCGCGATGATCGCCCAATCAGAAGGTATCCGCCGTGTGCGGTCGCGCCGAGAGGTCGCGCTCGATGCGCTCGGCCTCGGCGTCGAGGTCTTCGGCCATCAGCAGCCGACCTTCCCAGATCGCCGGGTTTCCGGCCCGCTCGGCGAACTCTCGATACCAGGAGGCCAATTCGCGCAGCTTGTCTGGGTTCTGCATGCTGACCCGCCCTCTCCGCTGACGAGTTGTCAGCATAAAACACGTATAGAGAGTGTTATTGATATAAATCAACCTTTAGGATTTGTCACTGCAACCCGATGGTGTTCCTGAGCTGCCGCGCTGTCGATCGGGCTCTGGGGCGTCGGTTCGTTGGCAGAAGCCGACCGATACTCGCCGGCGTATTCCTCCATCACCGACCGAATGATGCGTCCGATCCGGGCATAATCGGCCTCGTTCAAGTTCGCCAGGGAGACCCGGGCCGACGGGTGGGGCGTCCCGAACCCCTTGCCGGGCAGCAACACGATTCCCGCTTCATCGGCGAGGCAGAACAGGATCTCGAGCGGATTCTTATGGGCGAGGAGCCAATCGACGAAGCCGTGCCCGTAGCGCCGGGCGCCGAAAATTTCGAGATCGAGGATCGTGTAATAGTCGACGGCGTTTGCGTCCTCCGCGATATCGATCCCGAGCGCACGGTAGAGCGCGCGATGGCGACCGCGCATCATGTGCTTCATCGCCTGCTTGTAGGTGTCCTGTTCGTCGATCAGCGCGAAGAGCGCGAACAGCGCCATCTGTATCTGCTGCGGCGTCGACAGCCCGGCGGTGTGGTTGAGCGCGACCGCCCGGCTATCCGCGGCAAGACGATCGATGAATTTGAGATGGCGCGGATCGAGGACGAGCGAGCCATAGCGTGCGTCGAGCGCCGCCCGGTCGCACTCCGGCAGCGCCGATATTCCGGCATCGAGCACATTGGTTTGAGAGGTGGCGATCACCCCCAATCGCCAGCCGGTGGCCCCGAAATACTTCGAGAACGAATAGACCAGGATCGTGTTGCGTGGGCACAACGCAAACAGCGAGACGAAATCGTCGGCAAAGGTGGCGTACACATCGTCGGTCAGGATGATCAGGTCCGGCCGTTTCGACTCGACGATCTGCGCAATCCTGGTGAGACCGGCAGGGTTGATCTTGACCGACGAAGGGTTGCCGGGATTGACGAGGAGAAAGGCCTTCACCCGCGGGTCGAGCAGCTTGTCGAGTTCGCGATCGGGATACTGCCAGCCCGCCTCAGGGTCGGCCTCGATCGCCAGCTCGATCAGCCGATAATCGTTCAGCCGCGGGATTTCGATATAGGGGGCGAAGATCGGCATCCCGATGGCGATCACGTCGCCAGGGGCCAACAGCTTGTTCTCACGGAGCGAGTTGAAGGCATAGGTGATCCCGGCGGTGCCGCCCTCGACGGCGAAGAGGTCGATCCCCGTGGTCAGCAGCGTGGTCAGCAGCGTGGTCAGCGGGCTCCCCCCGATCATTTCCTTCACCAAATAGCGCCGGACAACCTCCGCAGAGTGGCGCAGCATCCGCACCGGCTCGGGGTAATTGCACCCCAAGACGCCCTGCACCAACTCATGCAGGAACGCGTTGTTGGGAATGCCGAGCGAGTCATGGGCGTAGGACACAGCTTCCACCAGGAAGGCAATGCCCGGCACGTCGCGGCGCGCCCCCGCGAAGGCCTCGAACCGCCGCGCGATCCCTTCCGGGTTGGGCAAGCCGGCGACGCCTTGCGGCATACCGCCGGCACATCGCTCCGCCTCGCCCATTGCGAACAGGCCGAGCTGAAAAAAGCCGTGACGCGGCGCCGTTGCCAAAAAATTCGGGTTGCCGCGCCCGGCGTTCAGCATCACCCGCTCGGCATGGCTGGCGGCAAGTTCGATCAGCCGGTTCTTCAGCTCGAACGGACTGAGATGACTGAGCTTGTCGAGATCGGCAGTATCCACGGCGAACCTCACGGAAGCCGACACCGATCTTGATGGCGCTCACCGCCGCCGCCTTGAGCTGGATCAACGCAGGGAGCCGGATGACAGCCCAAATCATGGCAAATAGAGCCGCGGCAGAGCACGCAGGGCTCGGCGCAGGCAACGCCGTGGTGAAAATCCACCAGCTTTCGGTCGAAGCCGCCCTTGCCAGCCTCGGCACGACCAATCGGGGCCTTTCCGCCGCCGAGGCCCTGCGGCGGCTGCGCGAGTACGGCCCCAACCGCATCGAGAAGATCGCCCGCACCCCCGCAGGCCTGCGCCTGTTGCGCGAGTTCGTCCAATTTTTCTCCGTCATCCTGTGGATTGCCGCCGGGCTGGCCTTCATTGCGGAATGGAGCGCGCCGGGCCAGGGCATGGCGCGGATCGGTTACGCCCTTATCGGCGTGATCCTGGTCAGCGGGATATTTTCCTTCTGGCAGGAATATCGCGTCGAACAAACCCTCAACGCACTCCAGAAGCTGCTGCCGCGCCAGGTCAACCTGCTGCGCGGCGGAGCGGTGGTTGGGTTGGCGATCGAGCAGCTCGTGCCCGGGGATTTCGTGCTGCTTGAGCAGGGGGAGATCGTGCCGGCGGATTGTCGCCTGGTCGAGGCCTTCGGCGTTCGGGTCAATAATGCAACCGTGACCGGAGAAGCGATGCCGCAGGCGCGCGATAGTGTCCCCTCCCAGGAAGACGAGCTTATCCGCAGCCGGAACATTCTCTTGGCCGGCACCTCGATCGTCTCCGGACAAGCCAAGGCTGTCGTCTTCGCCACCGGCGCACGCAGCGAATTCGGCAGGATCGCGCATCTCGCCCAGACGAGCGGTACCTCTGTCTCGCCGTTGCGCAGGCAGCTCGCCTATCTGAGCCGCTCGATCGCGGCTCTGGCAATCGGCATCGGGCTGGTTTTCTTCGCCCTCGGCGCGGCGATCGATGTGCCGTTCTGGCAGGACTTCATTTTTTCGATCGGCATCATCGTCGCGATGGTACCCGAAGGGCTGCTCCCGACGCTGACCCTGGCGCTGGTCCTTGCGGCGCAGCGCCTGGCCGGGCGGAACGTGCTGATCCGGCATCTGGGATCGGTCGAGACCCTCGGTTCGACGACGGTCATTTGCACGGACAAGACCGGGACCCTGACCGAAAATCGCATGCGAGCGCACGAGTTGCTGCTCGGCCGAGAGCGATATCCAGCCGCCGCCTTCGCGAACCGGCCAGAGATCGCGCGGCGGTTCCGCCGGTTTTTCGAGGCGGCAAACCTGTGCCATGACCTGAAGGAGAGCGAAACCAATGGGAGCCGGGTCTACCTCGGCGATCCGATGGAGGTGGCGTTGGTCGAAATGGCGCGCGGCGCGATTGCCGACCTTCCCGCCATGCGGCGCTTGCACGAGATTCCGTTCGACACCGACCGGATGCGTCATTCCGTCGTGTACGAAACCCCCGACGGACCCGTCCTATACTGCAAGGGCGCGGCTGAATCCGTGCTTCCTCTGTGTCGGGAGATTCTCGACGACGGCCGCATCATGCCGCTCGACGCGGCACTCAGGGGGACGATCATCGGCGCCGAAGAGGCGATGGCTGAGAAGGGCCTGCGCATCCTGGCTTTCGCGATGAGAGTGCCGGCAGGCAACGAGCCGGCGGACGCGCCCGAGCGCGATCTGATCTTCCTCGGGTTGGTTGGCCTCGAGGATCCGCCGCGCCCGGAGGTGCCCGAGGCGATCCGCAATTGCCGTGACGCCGGCATCAAGGTCATCATGGTGACGGGCGATCACCCGCACACCGCTGTCGCGATCGCCCGCGAGATCGGCCTGGTGCGCTCGCCAGACCCGACGGTCGTCAGCGGGGACCAGGCGCGACACCTGTCGGACCAGGAACTGCACGAGGTGCTGAATCGGTCGGAAGTGATCTTCGCCCGGGTTGCCCCCGACCAGAAGATGCGGATCGTCCAGGCGCTCAAAAGCAATGGGCACGTGGTCGCCGCCACCGGCGACGGCGTCAATGACGCGCCCGCATTAAAGGCCGCCCATATCGGCATTGCGATGGGAATTGCCGGTACCGACGTGGCCAGGGCGGCCGCCGACATGGTGCTGCTCGACGACAATTTCGCAAGCATTATCAGCGCTATAGAGGAAGGGCGCGCGGTGTTTCAGAACATCCGCAAGTTCCTCACCTATGTGCTCGTCCACAACGTCGCCGAGCTCGTCCCCTTCCTCGCTTTCGCGCTGTTCCCCATCCCCCTTGCGCTGACCCCGATTCAAGCGCTGGCGGTCGACATGGGAACCGACTCGCTGACCGCGCTCGGCCTCGGTGTCGAAGCGGCCCATCCCCAGGCGATGCGACAGAAGCCGCGGTCGCAGGACGAGAGGCTGATGAGCCTGCCCTTGGCGCTGCGCGCCTATCTCTTTCTCGGCATTATCGAGGCCGCCGCGGCGATGGCGGCATTCTTCTTCGTGCTCGAGGGCGCCGGCTGGAGCTACGGGCAAAGCGTGGCGCCGGGCGATCCGGTGTATCTGGCCGCCACGACAGCCTGCCTCAGCGCCATCATCGTCATGCAGATCGTCAATGTCTTCCTGTGCCGGAGCTCCGTTCGATCGGTCTTTGCTACGGGGCTCTCCCGCAACCGGCTGATCCTGTGGGGCGTAGCGCTGGAGATCGTTCTGCTCCTGGCGATCGACTATACGCCCTGGGGCAATTTGGTGCTGGGAACCGTGGCGCCCCCCGCAGCGCTGTGGCTGTTTATCGTACCGTTCGCGGCGGGAATGCTGGTTCTGGAGGAATTGCGCAAATGGCTCGTGCGGCGAACCCTGAGCCCCGGCCCGAGCCTTGCGCCGCTGCGCCCGCTATCGTAATGGGGCTCGACAGCGCCACGAGCAGGGCTCTCGTGATGAGGGGATTAACGGTTCCCGCAGACTCCACGCGAACGAACCGGGGGTCATCGGCGCTCGTCGGGTTCCGGCTCTGCCGTTTTCAGGATCTCATAGACCCGGGTGACGACGCCGCGCGGCCCGCGTTCGAGTTCGGTACCGATCTCGTCGTCCGCGCTTGCCCAGGTGAAGGCCTCCAATACCTCGGCAGCGGTCGGCCCCGCCTTCAGAATTTGCAGCAGCAAATCATCCTCGAGCGGTCCGACGATTTTGGCGATCTCGCCGGCGGTTGCTGGTCGCGCAGTCGCTTTCATCGGATATCCCTTTCGCGGCGGAAATCACGCTCGCACGGCTTCAGCCGCCGGCAGGTGATGCTTGCCGAGCGGGACCACCGTGCTCGCCTGCAGCCCCTCGGCGCTTTCCGAATGTTGCGCGACGAAGCGCACTTCCGCACCGATCTCCAGCTTGTCGAACGCGCCGCCGGCGACGCTGTTGCGGTGGAAATAGATCTCGTCGCCCGCGGCGGTCAGGATGAACCCGCAATCCCGCTCGGCCAGCAGGCGGGTGATCCGGCCGTGATCGGGTACCGCGTGCAGTTTGACCTCGCCGCGACGTTCGCGTGCGTGATCTTCGAGCAGACGGCGCGCGGTGTCGAAAGCGTCGCGGACAGCGACATGCGCATCCTCATGCGCATGGTTGGCGCCAGGGTCCCGTCCGACGACGATCTCGCGGCCGGGGACGGTGAGATCGACGCGAACCTCGAATTGCTTGCCTTGCTGATGCCGCGGATGCCGGCATTCGACGACGACGCGGCAGGCGGTGATGCGATCGAAGAACTGGTCGAGTTCTTCCGCCCGCTGACGGATTCGCGTTTCGAGCGCGGGCGAGGGATCCATGTGGCGGAACGTAATCCGGAGCGGCGAATGCATGGGGTATCTCCTGCCATCGATCGTACCAGTTTAGGCGATCGGGAACTGACCGGGATTGATCCAGCGCAATTCGCGCGCCGATGCTCGGCAGACGGCATTTGAGCGCGCAGCGCCTCGACCTGGCAGGTAGGCGGGTTGAGCCGCCGCATCCGCTTTGATCCGTATCAATTCGCGGAAACGTCCTTTGCGCCAAACTCCCCAAGTTTCTGTGGGGTCCGGCGATGGATGATGGGGCGATTACCAGGGTGGCGGGAATTGACCGGGGCAAAGTATCTCCTGCGGTTAAGCCGACACGCCCGACCCGATCGCGGAATTATGTGCTTGCGGGTATCTTGCTTGTGCTGCTTGCCGCGAGCGGTGCCGTGTGGTGGGACGCCAGCCGCACAGCCGCGGTGCACTATACCGCGGCGCCGGTAACACGCGGCACGGTTGCCCGTACCGTCACCGCGACCGGGGCGATCAACCCCGTGCTGACGATTATCGTCGGGACTTATGTTTCCGGCGTCATCCAGGAACTCTATTGCGACTACAATACCAAGGTGAAAAAGGGCCAGATCTGCGCCAAGATTGATCCGCGTCCCTATCAGACGGTCGTCGACCAGGACAAGGCGATGCTGGCGGTCGCCAAGGCACAGCTCGAGAAAGACAAGGCGAACCTCGAGTACGCAAAGGTCAATGCCGGGCGCAATGCATTGCTGGCCCAGCAAAAATCCATCGCCCTGGATGCCGCCGATCTGGCGAAGAGCGTCTACCATCAGGGGCAGGCGCAGATCCTGGTCGACGAGGCGACGATCCAGCAGCGCGAGGCCGAGCTCGCAACCGCGCAGGTAAACCTTGGCTACACCGATATCATTTCGCCGGTGGACGGCACCGTGGTGTCGCGCAACGTGACGATGGGGCAGACGGTCGCGGCGAGCTTCCAGACGCCGACATTGTTCCTGATCGCCACCGATCTCACCAAGATGCAAGTCGACACCAATGTCAGCGAGAGCGACATCGGCGGCGTCAAGGAAAACAACCCCGCGAGCTTCACGGTCGATGCCTATCCCGGCCGGCCCTTCGAGGGCAGCGTCGTGCAGGTGCGCCAGGCGCCGCAAACGATCCAGAATGTCGTCACCTTTGATGTCGTGGTCGGCGTCGCCAATCCCGATCTGCTGCTCAAGCCGGGGATGACGGCCACGACCAAGATCGTCACCGAGAAGCGCGACAATGTCATTCGCGTGCCCGATCAGGCGCTCCGCTACGCGCCCGCCGATGCGGCCGCCGCCGCACCGGAGCACACCGCAAGGGCGGGGGCCCGGCAAGGGCAGATCTGGGTCTTGGCCGACGGCAAGCCCGCTCCCGTCGCCGTGATGCTCGGGGTCGACGACGACAGTTATACCGAGATCGTCGGCGGCGACCTGAAGCCTGGCGATCAGGTCATCCTGGCGGAACAGAGCGGCAGCGCGGGCCGGGGCAGTCGGCCAACCGTCGCGCCGCCGCGATTGTAGCGTGACGGCGCAGCCAATGCCGGATGCGGTCATCGCGGTCGAAGACGTGACGCGAACCTATCACGTCGGCGATATCGATGTTCACGCGCTCGGCGGGGTCAACCTCACGATCGAGCGCGGCGAGTTCGTGGCGATCATGGGATCGTCGGGTTCCGGGAAATCGACCCTGATGGCGATCCTCGGCTGCCTCGATCGCCCATCGACCGGCCGCTATCTGTTCGATGGCATCGATGTCGCGGGGCTCCCGGAGCCCGAGCTCGCCCGCATCCGCAGCGAGCGGCTGGGCTTTGTCTTCCAGAGCTTCAATCTGTTGTCGCGCACCAGCGCGGCGGAAAACGTGGCCTTGCCGCTGCTTTATTCCGACGACGGAAAGTCCGGGCGCAAGGCGCGTTTTAGCCGCGCGCACGAGGCTTTGGGGCGCCTCGGGCTCGCCGATCGCGCGGCAAACACCCCTGGTCAGCTTTCCGGCGGCCAGCAGCAGCGCGTCGCGATCGCCCGCGCCCTGATCAATTCGCCGAGCCTGCTCCTTGCCGACGAGCCGACCGGCAATCTCGACACGCGCACCTCGCACGGCATCATGGAGACGCTGAAACAGCTCAATCGTGAAGAGGGGGTCACGATCGTCCTGGTGACGCACGAGGCGGACATCGCCGCCTATGCCGATCGCACGGTGACGATGCGCGATGGCCGCATCCTCACCGACGAGCGCAGGAAGCCGGGCATCGGCGCGACAGCTCCGCCGGCGGCGACGGATCTGTCAATCTTTCACCCGCGTGCACCTGCACAAATGACGCGCGGAGCGCCGCTTTCCTGGGCCTTCGCTTTGATGATCCTGACCGCGGCGGTACAGGCGCTCGCGCGCAATAAGATGCGCTCGGCGCTGACCATGCTCGGGGTCTTCGTCGGCGTCGCCGCGCTGATCGCGATGGTGGCCGTCGGTCAAGGCGCCAATGAGGCCGTGAAGAAGCAGATCGAGAGCCTCGGCACCAACCTGATTGTCGTGGTGCCGGGAGCGGTGACGGCGTTTGGCGCCCGCGGCGGCGCGGGCAGCGCATCGACCCTGACCGTCGGCGATACCCAGGCGATCCGGCGCGAGGACCCGGCGGTCGGGGAGGTCGCCTATCTGATCCGCCAGATGGGCCAGACCCAATACGCCGACCACAACTGGATGACCAACATCCAGGGCATCACCGCAAACTACCCGCCGATCACCAATTGGCAGATCGCCGCCGGCCGCGCCATCACCGCCGAAGACCAGAGCAGCGCCGCACTCGTGGCGGTGATCGGCCAGACCGTCTACCGCCAGCTCTTCGCCGGTTCGGACAATCCGCTCGGCGCCGTCATCCTGGTCAAGGGGGTGCCGCTGCGTGTCATCGGCTTGCTTGTGGCCAAGGGCCAAACGACCTTTGGCCAGGATCAGGACGATCTCGTTATGGTGCCGTTCAGCACCGCCGAGGCCAAGGTGCTCGGCGTCGCGGCGCCGACGCAACCGACGACGACAAGCGCGATCTTTACGCCGCAACCCAACCCCTACGGCATCCAGCCCCGCCTGACCGGCTTCGTCAACCAGATCTACGTCCAGGCGGCAAGCCAGTCCCAGGTCCAGGCGGCGATCGAGCAGGTGACCGCGACATTGGTGCGCCGGCACCGCATAAGGCCGGGGGACCCCAACGACTTCGCCGTGCGCAACCTCAGCCAGATCGCCAGTGCCCGCGAGGGCAGCAGTCAGGTCATGGCGCTCTTACTTGCGGCGGTGGCCTCGATCTCGCTGCTCGTCGGCGGCATCGGCATCATGAACATCCTCTTGGTCTCGGTGACCGAGCGCACGCGCGAGATCGGCTTGCGCATGGCGATCGGCGCGCGCCGCCTGCACGTGCTGCTACAGTTCCTCGCCGAAGCGGTGTTTCTGAGCCTGATCGGGGGAATGGCGGGTATCGTCTTCGGCGTCGTCGTGTCGGAGACGATCTCGCTCGTTGCCGGCTGGCCGACCCCGATTTCGCCGACCGCCATACTCGGCGGGTTCGCCTTCTCGGCCGCCGTCGGGATATTCTTCGGCTATTACCCGGCGCGCAAGGCGGCGCGCCTCGACCCGATCGAGGCGCTTCGCTACGAATAGCACGCAACCCGGCAACCTCGCGGAGCTTGCCGGCCTTTGCCGGCGCCGCCTGCGTGCCCATCCCATGGCTGCCGGTAGGATTTTGTTCGGCCGGCCCGGCGCGCGTTGACCCAGATCATGTCGCGGCCCGGCGCTTCCCGGCATTCTGCGCCGCGGTCGATCAGGAAACGGCGATGGCTTTGCCCGAACCGAGTGCGGCGACACAGAGCGAGCCGGCGACCGCCCGGCGCCCGCCCGATCGGGACGGACCAGCGCTCGGCCATGACGCGGCGGCGCGAACGAATGCCCAGATCGCCGACCGGCTGCGCCAAGCCGCCGACATTCTGGCGGCACAGGCAGCCGATCCGTTTCGCATCGCCGCCTACCGAAAGGCCGCCGAATCCGTTCTGGCATTGACGGTTGACCTCGGCACCGTCGCCGAGCGGGGTGGACGCAAGGCGCTCGAGGCAATTCCGGGCGTCGGCGTCTCGATCGCCGGTGCAATTGCCGAGATGCTGACCACCGGCCGCTGGAGCTTTCTCGAACATCTAAAGGGAGCGGCCGACCCCGAGAAACTGTTCCGCTCGGTTCCCGGGGTCGGGCCGGCGCTGGCGCGGGGGATCTGCGAGAGGCTGCATATCCGCACGCTGGAGGCGCTGGAGAGCGCGGCCCATGACGGCAGGCTTGAGAGTGTTCGCGGTTTTGGACGGCGCCGTGCGGCGATGGTGCGCGCCACCCTCGCCGAGATGCTCGGCCGGGTCCGCCGCCGGGCGCCGGCAACCCACGAAGAACCCACGGTCGATCTGCTGCTCGACGTCGACCGGGAATACCGTAGCCGGGCCGCAGCTGGCGAGTTGACCAGGATTGCTCCAAAGCGGTTCAACCCGAGCGGCGAGGCCTGGCTGCCGGTGCTCCACACCGTCCGCGACGGCTGGCATTTCACCGCGATCTATTCCAATACCGCCCGGGCCCATCAGCTTGGCCGCATCAGCGATTGGGTCGTGATCTTTTTCCACAAGGATGGCTGGCCGGAAGGCCAGCGCACCGTCGTCACCGAAACTCACGGCGAGAACAGAGGACACCGCGTCGTCCGCGGCCGCGAGGCGGAGCGCCCGGCCAATCTGGCCGTCGGTTAAGCCGGAGGCCCGCACAGGTGTCGGAGCCGGTCACCCACGCGCGGCTAAATCCGCAGTCAAGCTCGGCTCCGACGCCGGACGACGTCGCGGCGCTCATTCGGGTGGTCGAGGAGGTTGCGCGCGAGCTCAATCCGGCCCGCACGCCGATAGCAGCGACCCTCGACAGCCGTCTCGACCGCGACCTCGGGATCGACAGCCTCGGGCGCGCAGAACTCGTCGTTCGCATCGAACGCGCTTTTGGAGCCGCTCTGCCGGAGCGCACACTCGCCGAAGCGGAGACCCCGCGAGACCTTCTGGCCGCGGTCGTTGCCCGGCAGAACGTCGCGGCCATTCCGCGGCGTCGCATCGCGCGCGCGCCGGCACCGGCCGTCGTGGTCCCGGCACCGGCCGAGTCTGGCACGCTGTGCGGGGTGCTGGACTGGCATGCCGGACGGCATCCCGATCGACCGCACATCATCCTCGAAGAGTCCGACGCGGAACCAGCAACGATCTCTTATGGCGCCCTCGCGGAAAAGGCGCGTCGGGCGGCCCGCGGGTTGCGGGAGCTGCATGTCATCGCTGGCGACCGCGTCGCCATCATGCTGCCGACGAGCGAATCGTTCTTCGTCGCCTTCTTCGGCGTGCTCTATGCCGGCGCCGTTCCGGTCCCGATCTATCCGCCGGCACGGGCGAGCCAGATCGAAGACCATCTCCGGCGCCAGGCGACAATCCTCGACAATGCCGAAGCCACTCTCTTGATCGCGCCGCCGGCAATGCACGGCGCGGCAGCGCTCCTGCGCTCGCTGGTGGACAGTCTGGCGATCGTGGCGAGCATCGATACCCTTCCCGAGGCCGCTGGAACCGGCCTGCCGCGGATCGAGCAGCCCGAGGAGACGGCGCTTCTGCAATACACCTCGGGCAGCACCGGAGCGCCGAAAGGAGTGGTGCTGAGCCACTCCAATCTCCTCGCCAATATCCGGGCGATGGGCGCGGCAATGGGAGCAACCGCCTCCGACGTCTTTGTCTCGTGGCTGCCGCTCTACCATGACATGGGGCTGATCGGCGCCTGGCTCGGCAGCCTCTA
>JBGPTQ010000018.1:0-12192 GCA_041490725.1 Allostellaceae bacterium
CAGCTGGAAGGCGCTAGCGGGCGAGATAGCCGCCGTCGACCGGCAGGGTGATCCCGGTAATGTAGCGTGCCATGTCCGAGGCGAGAAATACGGCCGGCAGCGCGATGTCCTCGGGCGTGCCGATCCGGCCCAATGGGATGCGCCCGGTAAAGTTCGCCATGTACTCGGCATTCTGCCGCGCATCGGCGTTGAGCGGCGTCGCGGTAAAGCCGGGGCCGATGGCGTTGACCCGGATCCCCAGCGGCGACAGCTCGATCGCCAGCGCCTTGGTCAGCAGCCGAATGCCGCCTTTCGAGGTCGTATAGGCCGCCGAGTTCGGCAGCGCGACAAAGGATTGGATCGAGCCGATATTGACGATGGTGCCCCGGGTCTCGCGCAGCTGATCCAAGAACGCGGTCACCATGTTGTAGGGTCCGTCGAGATTGACGGCCAGGGTGTCGTCCCAGTCGCGGCGCGTATTTGGGTCGGTGACCTGGCCGCGGCGAATAATGCCGGCATTGTTGACCAGGACCGAAACCGGTCCGATGTCGCGCCGAACCGCGGCGGCAAGCGCGTCGCAGGCGTCCCGGTCGGTCACGTCGCAAGCCAGGCCCACGGCATCGCCGCCGAGCGCCTTCGCGGTACGCACCGCCGCGCCGACATTGATGTCGACCGGGACGACCCGCGCCCCGGCGTCACGCATCGCCAGCGCGATCGCCTCGCCGATCCCCGATCCGGCGCCGGTAACGAGCGCGATACGGCCGTCGAGCAAGCCTGGCATGGTCCGACCTCACCGGCTCTGGATCCCTCTCCGCCCCCAAGGGCGGAGAGGGAGAAGTGAAGCGCGAGCCCGCGCCTACATCGCCTGCTGCTGCATCCGCAGGGCGCGGCGCTTGGCGATCGTCGGGGCTTTCGGCG
Source organism: Allostellaceae bacterium (assembly GCA_041490725.1). Classification (GTDB taxonomy): domain Bacteria; phylum Pseudomonadota; class Alphaproteobacteria; order ATCC43930; family CGMCC-115725; genus DATARH01. The sequence continues at coordinate 898 of JBGPTQ010000018.1, forward strand.
CCTTGAGCGGATCCGGCGCCGCCCCGCTCGGGCCGACCGTGTCCGCCAGGGTCGGGACCCACGCATCCCCGCCCATGATGTAGTTGCGGTTGGTCTGCGCGGTGTTGCGGTTGACCAGCGGCCGGGCATAGAGCGGGTGCGTCATGCTGCGGATTTCGTGCTCGATCGTGAACAGCACCTTGCCGGTGTCGAGGTCGACGATGTCCTCGAAGCGATACTGGCAGCGATCGCTCTCCTCGGTGATCAGGTCGAGCTTCCTCAGCTTTTCGTGCGGCGTTCCGAAATCCTCGACGTAGACCTGCAGGTGATGGCCGTCGAACTCGGGCAGCTTCTTGTCGGTCTCGCGGAAGATCAGCTCCTGATGTGGGCCGACTTTGATATGCGCGGCCTTGCCCTCGCCGTTCTTCTCGATGCAGGTGATGGCGCCAAGCACCTTCCTATAGAAGCGCGCGATGCCCTTGGCGGTGCCTTCCGGCACGGTGAACTCGACATAGGGAATGCCGAGATTGATCTTGCCGAAGCGCTCCTCGTCCGGGTTGTAGACGTGGAACTTGTTGCCCCACGGGCAGGTCACCCCGACGTACTGGTTGTTCTCCTTGAACTTGAACTTGGTGTCGGCGAGCTGCTTCTTGACCCCGGTCAGGCGCTCGAGCAGGGCTTCCCGGTCGGGCGACACGATGCCGACATGGCCGCGGAACACCAGCGGCGGCCCGGCCGGCAGGTGGATCTGGTTCTTGCCGATATTGACCCACATGTTGTTGGTGCCGGGGAACAGATAGGGGTCGCGGGTGAACCCCATCCCCATCAGATAGAAATCGCTGGCCAGCCCCTGGTCGGGGATCTCGACATTGAGGTGCTCGAGCCCGGTGACATTGCCGAGGTTCTCGGCCTCGCGATTGAACGGTTTATCCATTTATTCCTCCGACATTTTTCCAGCAGCCTTTCGCCTTGGCCGGGAATGCGACAGAAGCGCCGGCTGCATGCGCCTCCATCAGAACAGATTTTCGAACCTCTCGTCTACCGGAACCCGATATCCGTCGGCCAGCCGGTTGGTCTGGTTGGCCATGCCGACGACGGCGATCAGCTCGCCCAGCATCGCCTCATTCATGCCGAGGCGCTTCGCCGCGGCACCATGCGAGGCGGTGCAGTAGACGCAGCCATTGCTGATGCTGACCGCGAGATAGATCAGCTCCTTGGTCAGCGGATCGAGCGCCCCCGGCGCCATCACCTCCTTGAGGCCCTGCCAAATGCGCCGCAAGGTCGGGGGATGGTTCGCCAGCGCCCTCCAGAAATTGTTGATCCAGTCGGTGTTGCGGGTCGCGCGAATGTCGTCGAACACCGCGCGAACCTCCGCGCTCTCCTCGATCAGCGGAACTGTTGCCATCTTTGCCTCTCGATTCCCCGGCGCTGGAACTCGCCGGCGAGCCGGCCGGTCAGGAACAGCCCGAGCATCCGAATATCGCTCAATAGCGACCAGGCCGGATGTGCAAAAGTCAGGGGGCGGTTGTGCTCGAAAACGGCGTGGCCGAGCCAGGCCGGGCCATAGCCGACGAGCGGGGCGGCCGCAAGCCACCACCAATCGGCGCTGGCCCCGGCAAGCACCAAGACCGCTGCCGCCCCGAGCGTGCCGAGATAGTGCAGCGCGCGGGTGCGCGGGTCGGCATGGGCATTCAGATACCGCGACCAGAATTCGGCAAAGCTCATCGCCGTAACGCGGGCATCGCGGCGACCGGCCGCTTGTAATGCGCCGGGCGGCATCGTAAGTCAGCAGCCAGCTTCATTCCCAACCCAACCCAACTCCCTGGGGTATTTACAGATGGGCTTCAAAGTAGCGGTGGTCGGCGCGACGGGCAATGTCGGACGCGAGATGCTGGCGACGCTCGCCGAGCGTAATTTCCCGGCCGACGACGTCGTCGCGCTCGCCTCGTCCGGTTCGATCGGCCGCGAGGTCTCGTTCGGCGAGGACGATATCCTCCAGGTCCAGGCGCTCGACACGTTCAACTTCAGGGGCATCGACATCGTGCTGTCCTCGCCGGGCAGCAAGGTGTCGGCGGCGTTCGCGCCGCGCGCGGCGAAGGCGGGGGCAATCGTCATCGACAACACCTCCTGCTTCCGCATGGAGCCCGACGTGCCGCTGGTCGTGCCAGAGGTCAATCCCGAGGCGATCGCGCAGTATCAAAAGCGCGGCATCATCGCCAACCCGAATTGCTCGACGATCCAGATGGTGGTCGCGCTGAAGCCATTGCACGACCTGGCGCATATCAAGCGGATCGTCGTCGCCACCTATCAGTCGGTGTCGGGCGCCGGCCGCGCCGCGATGGACGAGCTGTTCAGCCAGACCCGCGCGATCTACGTCAACGATCCGATCAAGCCGGAGCAGCTGACCAAGCAGATCGCGTTCAACGTCATCCCCCATATCGACGTGTTCATGAATGACGGGTCGACCAAGGAGGAGTGGAAGATGGCGGTCGAGACCCGCAAGATCCTCGACCCGGACATCGCCGTCAGCGCGACCTGCGTGCGGGTTCCCGTCTTCATCGGCCACGCCGAGGCGGTCAACGTCGAATTCGCCCACCCGCTGACCGAGGCTCGGGCGCGCGCGGCATTGCAGGACGCGCCCGGCATCATCGTTCTCGATCACCGCGCCGACGAGGGCTACGTGACCCCGGCCGAAGCCGCCGGGGAGGATGCCGTCTATGTCAGCCGCATCCGCCGCGACCCGACGGTGCCGCATGGGCTCAATTTGTGGATCGTCGCCGACAATCTGCGCAAGGGCGCCGCGCTCAATGCGGTGCAGATCGCCGAGATCCTCGTCGCCGAGTATCTTGGCGGCAGGCGAGGCGCGCGCCCCAAGATCGAGAAGCTGCAGCGGAAAGAAGCAAGGGTCTAATTCCTTCTGGAAATGCCGTCACTTGACCCGAATTGCGATTCGCGGACGTGCTGCGATGCGTCCTTCAAGACGGCCGCTCCGCGGCCTCCTCAGGATGAGGTAAGCACCTTGATGCCCCACACAAATCCTCCTCATCCTGAGGAGCGCCCCCTGGAGCTAATCCGGGGGGCGCGTCTCGAAGGACGCACGGCGCCTCTGCAGCCGTCATAAGAGCCGTCCCGTGGCGGCAGCGCCGCAGCAAACCGACGCGGCCCTAGCCCCCACGCATCCCCCCGGCCAGATTCTGCGCGCGCGGGGTGAGGTGTTTCTGGGCCGGCGGATTACTCCGCTGACCCGGCGCCGTCTCGACAATTTCCGCGCCAACCGACGCGGTTTCTGGTCGCTGTGGGTCTTCCTTTTGTTCTTCGGAACCAGCCTCTTCGCCGAATTTCTCGCCAATGACCGCCCGCTCCTGGTCAGCTACGCGGGCAGCTTTTACCTGCCTGTTTTGCACGACTACCCGGAAACCACCTTCGGCGGCGATTTCCCGAGCGAGACCGATTATCGCGACCCGGCGGTGATCCGGCTGATCAGCGCCAAGGGCTGGATCGTGTGGCCGCTGGTTCCGTTCAGCTACGATACGATTACCGACGCGCCCGGGCCGTTTCCGGCGCGGCCCTCGCGCACCGACTGGCTCGGCACCGACGACCAGGGCCGCGATGTGCTGGCGCGCCTCATTTACGGCTTTCGCATCTCGGTGTTGTTCGGCCTCGCGCTGACCCTGGTTTCCTCGGTCGTCGGGGTCGCCGCCGGCGCGGTGCAAGGCTATTTCGGCGGGACAGTCGATCTCGGCTTGCAGCGCTTCATCGAGATCTGGGAAGGCTTGCCGGTGCTCTACCTGCTGATCATCCTCGCCACCTTCGTCGAGCCCAATTTCTGGTGGCTCCTGGGGCTGATGCTGCTGTTCTCGTGGACCAGCCTGGTTGGCGTCGTGCGGGCCGAGTTTCTGCGCGCGCGCAATTTCGATTACATCCGCGCCGCGCGCGCGCTCGGCGTCTCCGATCCCGTCATCATGGTCCGCCACGTCCTGCCGAACGCGACGGTGGCGACGATCACGTTTCTGCCGTTCATCCTCAACGGCTCGATCACGACGCTGACCTCGCTCGATTTTCTCGGTTTCGGGCTGCCGCCGGGCTCGGCATCGCTCGGCGAATTGTTGGCGCAAGGCAAGGCCAATCTGCAGGCGCCGTGGCTCGGCATCACCGCCTTTTCGGTGCTGGCACTGATGCTGAGCCTCTTGATCTTCATCGGCGAGGCGGTGCGCGACGCCTTCGACCCGCGCAAGGTGACCCCGTGACCTCTTGATGAGAACATACCATGAACCTATATATGGTCCGGCACAATTCAAGCGGAAGCGCCGAGGCCGCGCCGATGCCGAAAATCATCCTGAGCTGCCGGTTCCGCGCTGATCTTCCCGCTGTTAATCCGCTGTTATTCCGCTGTTAAACCCGCTGTTAAACCCGCCGTTATCGGACAATAACTCCTTGAATCTCAATCGTTTGATCCTGATACGTTTTTATCGCGAGCGCGCGGGGATAGCGCACCCGTGAGCCTCCTCGAAGTCCGCGACCTCAGCGTCACCTTCGCCGGTTGGCGCGGCGCGCCGCCGGTGGAAGCGGTACGGCGCGTTTCGTTCACGCTCGACCGCGGCGAGACATTGGCGCTGGTCGGCGAGAGCGGCTCGGGCAAGACGGTGACGGCGCTCTCGGTCTTACAGCTGCTCCCCTACCCCGCCGCCGCTCACACCCCGGAAAGCAGCATCCGTTTTGCCGGCGAGGAGATGGTCGGCGCGGCCCCGGCGCGGCTGCGCGAGATGCGCGGCAACCGCATCGCGATGGTCTTCCAGGAGCCGATGACTTCGCTCAACCCGCTGCACACGCTCGAAAAGCAGATCGCCGAGACGCTGCTGATCCACAAGCACATGGCGCCGGCAGCGGCGCGCGCCCGCACCTTGGAACTCTTGCACCTGGTCGGCCTGGGCGACGCGGAGAACCGGCTCGATGCCTATCCGCACCAGCTCTCGGGCGGCCAGCGCCAGCGGGTCATGATCGCGATGGCGATCGCCAACGAACCGGATATCCTGATCGCCGACGAGCCGACGACTGCGCTCGATGTGACGATCCAGGCGCAGATCCTCCATCTGATGCGCGAGTTGCGCGATCGGCTCGGCATGGCGCTCCTGCTGATCACCCACGATCTGGCGATCGTGCGCCATATGGCCGAGCGGGTCTGCGTGATGACCGAGGGCGAGATCGTCGAAAGCGGGCCCACACAAGAAATTTTCGCCCGGCCAACGCATCCCTATACGCGCCGGCTCCTGGCGGCGGAACCGAAGGGCCGGGTATCGCCGGCCGATCCGGCGGCCCCGGTTCTGGTCGAGGGCGAGCAGCTCCGGGTGTGGTTTCCGATCCGGCGCGGCCTCCTCCAGCGGGTCAAGGGTTACGTCAAGGCGGTCGATGGCGTCTCGCTTGCGGTGCGCGCCGGCACGACCCTCGGGGTGGTCGGCGAAAGCGGGTCGGGCAAGACGACGCTGGGCCTGGCGCTGTTGCGCCTGCTCGATGCCGAGGGCGCGATCCGCTTTGCCGGGCATGATATCGCGCATCAGCGGCAGAGGCGGCTGCGGCCGTTGCGGCGCGAGATGCAGGTGGTGTTTCAGGATCCCTATTCGAGCCTCTCACCGCGCCTGTCGATCGCCCAGATCGTCGGCGAGGGGCTGCGCGTCCATCGCCTCGCGGACAGCGACGCCGAGCAGCGGCAATTGATCGAAGCCACACTGGAGGAGGTCGGGCTCGATCCCGCCGCGGCCGACCGCTACCCGCATGAATTCTCCGGCGGACAGCGCCAGCGCGTCGCGATCGCCCGCGCGCTTGTGTTGAAGCCGCGCTTTATCGTGCTCGACGAGCCAACTTCCGCGCTCGACATGTCGGTGCAGGCGCAGATCGTCGAATTGCTGCGCGAATTGCAGGCGCGCTACGGACTGGCTTACCTGTTCATCAGCCATGACCTCAAGGTCGTGCGCGCCATGGCGCACGAGATCCTGGTGATGAAGGACGGCCAGATCGTCGAATCCGGCAGCACCGAGCGGGTCATGGACGCGCCCGAGCACCCCTATACCCGCGCCCTGATGGCCGCCGCCTTCGACCTCGCCGCGGTGCCGGCGTGAAACCCTCTCCCGCACCGCGGGAGAGGGTGGCCGGCGCGCCAGCGGCGGCCGGGTGAGGGTGCTAGCAGGCGATCAATGGCGCGACCCCGCCCCCTCACCCCATCCCTCTCCCCCGGTGGGGGAGACGGTGTTTTCTTTTATATCCCCAGCAGCTCGGCGATCTTGTCGGTCGCCTTGAGGCCGTGGCCGGTGAGCACGACAACCGTCGTTTCGCCTGCCCGGATCGTGCCGTCGCGCAACAGCGACGACAGCGCCGCGCCGGCCGTCGCCGCGGTCGGCTCGACGAAGAGGCCGAGGCGGCCGAGCACTCTGAGCGCCGGGGCGATCTCGGCTTCCGGCACGGCGACGACGCCGCCCCGCGAGCGGCGCAGCGCTCGCAGCACCTCGGCGGTGCGCACCGGCTTCACCGTGGCGATGCCATCGGCGACGGTGACCCCTGATGTGAATGGCACGTAACCCTCGGCACCCGCCGCCCACGCCGCGGCAAAGGCGGCGCAATTCTCGGCCTGCACCGCGAAGAGGCGCGGCCGGCGCGCGATCTCGCCGCCGCGCTCAAGCTCGTCGAAGCCGCGATCGAGGCCGAGAATGTTGCTGCCGTAACCGGTCGGCACGAGGATGTTGTCGGGTACCGCAAAACCAAGCTGCTCCCACAGCTCGTAGGCGAGCGTTTTGGTCCCCTCGATAAAGAACGGGTGCCAGTTGTGGCTGGCGTAAAAGCTCTCGCCCACCGCCGCGAGCGCCGCCTCGGTGACCGCCTGACGAGTACCCGGAATGACGCGGATTTCGGCGCCCACGGCGGCGATCTGCACGATTTTACCGCGCGGCGCCGTCGCCGGGACATAGATCCGGCAGGGAAGACCGGCCGCCGCCGCATAGGTGGCGATCGAGGAACCGGCATTGCCCGAGGAATCTTCATGGATCGGGCCGATTCCGACCTCAATGAGGTGGTTCAGCATCACCGCGGTGCCGCGGTCCTTGAAGGAGCCGGTCGGCATCTGCGATTCGAGCTTGAAATGCACCGGCACACCCGCCCAGTCGCGGCTGACCAGCGGGGTCCAGCCCTCGCCCAGCGACACGCGCGGCGGCCCCTCAAGCGCGAGCGCGCTGCGATAGCGCCACAGCGAAGCGTCGCCGCCGGCGATGTCGCCGCGGGCGAGTCCGCGTGAAGCTGCCAGGTTCAGATGGCTGCCGCAGACGCAGCGCCAGATCGGCCGGTCCGCCGGTACGGTCGCGCCGCAGGCCGGGCAGTGATAGAGGGCGGTCATTGCCATCTCATACCATGCCATACAGCTCGCCTGTCGCCTGACCTTGCCGCATGATTGGCCCGTAGGGACACAACGGAGTCCGCATGCCCCGAGCGGCAGTGATCTTGATGCTCACGGTTCTTTTGATGCCCAAGCCGGCTGCCGCTTCCGACATCGCGGCCGGCCAGGCGGCGTTCGCCAAATGCAAGATCTGCCACACGGTCGAGACCGGCGGCCGCCGCCCGGTCGGCCCCAATTTGCATGGAATATTCGGCCGCAAAGCGGGGACCTCCGACAATTTCGCCTACTCGGAGGCGATGAAGAATTCGGGGATCGTCTGGGACGATGAGACGCTGGCAAAATACCTGCACAATCCGCGCGAGTTCATCCCTGGCAACAAGATGGCGTTTCCCGCCATCAAGGACGACAAGCAGATCGCCGACCTGCTCGCCTATCTGCATCAGGCGACGCAATAGACCGCCGGCGTCAGGCGGGCGCCACCCTTGAACCGCGCCCCTGGGGCGGCGTATCGTCCAAGCGGGTTCGTCTTTCGCTCAATCCGGGCGCAGACTTACGAAAGTCCTGCCATGACGCGCCGGCTCGCCGCGATCCTCGCCGCTGATGTCGTGGGGTACACCCGGCTGATGGAGGAAGACGAAGCGGGCACCCTCGCCACGCTTCGCTTGCGCCGACAAGACGTGCTCGCACCCCTCGTCGCCGAGCATGGCGGGCGCGTATTCAAGGTCATGGGCGATGGCGTCCTGGTAGAATTCACCAGCGTCGTCAATGCCGTCGAGTGCGCGGTCGATCTGCAGCGGAGCTTTGGCGAGCGCAATGCCGGCATCCTGGCGGCCCACCGCGTCCAATTGCGGATCGGCGTTCATTTCGGCGATGTGATCGTCGAAGGCAGCGATCTTTACGGCGACAGCGTCAACCTGGCGGCCCGGCTCGAGGGCCTCGCCGAACCCGGCGGGGTTTGCATCTCGGGCGATGTCTATCGTCAGGTGCGCAGCAAACTGCAATTCGATTTCCAGGATCTCGGCGAGCACAAGCTCAAGAATCTCGCCGAGCCGGTACGTGCCTATCGCGTCCAGTTCGGCGGCGCCGAGGCGAGTGTCGCACCCCCCGCCGGCGAAGCCACGCCATCGCGGCTGTCGCAGAAACCGTCGATTGCCGTGCTGCCCTTCGCCAATATGAGCGGTGATGCCGAACAGGAGTATTTCTCGGAAGGAATTACCGAGGACATCATCACCAACCTGTCGCGCAATCGCGCCTTCTTCGTGATTTCGCGCAGCACGTCGTTCACCTACAAGGGCTCGGCGGTTGATGTCGCCAAGGTCGCACGCGAGCTCGGCGTCCGCTACGTCCTCGAAGGCAGTGTTCGTAAATCCGGCAATTTCGTGCGTATCACCGCGCAGCTGATCGACGCCGCGAATGGCCACCATTTGTGGGCGGACCGCTACGATCGCGAATTGGCCGATGTCTTCGCCGTTCAGGACGAGATCGGGCAGAACATCATCGGTGCAATCGCGCCCGGGATCATCTCGGCGGAAATACAACACGCACAGCGCAAGCACCCGAGCCAGCTCGATGCCTGGGACCGCATCATGCGGGCGCACTGGCACATCCGCCGGTTCACTCAGGGCGATTTGGTCGAGGCGCGGCATCTCCTCACAGAGGCCATCGCGCTCGATCCGGGCAATGCGATGGCGCTGAGCGATCTCGCCTTCGCCAGTCATTTCGACAGCGTGTTCGGGTGGAGCGATGGGCCCGCCCAGTCGCGCGTGACGCAAGGCGAGGCTGCCCGCAGGGCGGTCGCTGCGGATGATGGCGACGCGATGGCCCATACGGCGCTCGCGATTTACGAGCTGTTCTCGGGCCGGCACGAGGAGGCCCGACGGCGGCTTCGGCGCGCTCTCGATCTCGATCCTAACTCCGCTTTTGCCCGCGGGTATCTCGGGGTCACTTACGGCTTCGGCGGCGACTGTGATACCGCGTTGCCGCACCTCGAAGAGGCGATGCGGCTCAGCCCGCGCGACCCACTGCTGGTCATTTGGAGTTTGTGCCAGGGTTGGGCAAACTTCACCGCGGAGCGATATGAAGAGGCGATCAAGTTCGCCATAGAAGCCGCCGAAGCCAATCCAGAATTCCCTGATATCTACGCCGTGCTGGCCGCTGCCAATGGACAATTGGGCAGGGTGTCCGCCGCTCGGGTGGCGCTCGACGAATTGTCGCGGCGTATGCCGAACCTGACCGCGAGCGACGAGCGCCTCAACCGCCCGTTCGCGCGAGCGGTTAACCGCGAGAGCTTCCTCGAAGGGTTGCGCAAGGCCGGAATGCCGGCGTGACCGAGGCAACGGTCATCGATGGCAAGGCGATCGCCGCCGGGCTGCGGCAGCGGGCCGCGGAAGCGGCCGCGATGCTGAGCGAACGCCATCAGATCACCGCCGGTCTCGCCGCGATCTTGGTTGGCGACGATCCGGCGAGCCAGCTCTATGTCCGCAGCAAGGTACGTGCCTGCGCCGAAGTTGGGATCGCCTCTTTCGAATTCCGCCTGCCCGCGGATGCCGGCGTCGCCGCGATCCTCGATCTGGTCACCAGGCTCAACGACGACGACCGGGTCGACGGCATCCTCGTCCAGCTCCCGTTGCCGCGCGGCGTCGATACGCGTCAGGTGTTTAGAACGCTCGATCCGGCGAAAGACGTCGACGGTTTTCATCCGATGAATGTCGGGCATTTATGGCGCGGCGAGCCGGGCCTCGTGCCGTGCACGCCGCAAGGCGTTCTGCTGCTGCTGAAGAGCGTGCGCGAGGATTTGTCGGGGGCCGAGGCAGTCGTCATCGGCCGCTCGCAGATCGTCGGCCGGCCGGTCGCGGGGCTGCTGCTCGCCGCCGACTGCACCGTCACGGTGGTGCATTCGAAAACCCGCGACGCCGCGGCGATCTGCCGGCGTGCCGACATCCTGGTTGCGGCCGTCGGGCGGCCGGCCATGGTCGCGGCGGATTGGATAAAGCCGGGCGCCACGGTCATTGATGTCGGGATCAATCGGATCGCCGTGGCGGATGGCCGGGTGCGGCTCATCGGCGATGTCGATTTCGCGGCCGCACGCAAGATCGCCGGGGCGATCACCCCGGTGCCGGGCGGGGTCGGGCCGATGACGATCGCCTGCCTCCTCGGCAACACGCTGTTGGCGGCCTGCCGGCGCCGCTTCCTGCCCGACCCTCTTCTGCTGCAGGGCTGAGGGCGGCCTCTTCGTTCTCGGCTGCGGTCAGCCGCCGAAAACGTAGCGTTCGATGGCCACAGCGAAGCCGTCTTCCTCATTCGACAACGTCGTGGCGTGCGCGGCGCCTTTGACCTCGTTCGTCGCATTGCCCATCGCGACGGCAAACCCGGCCCTGCGGAACATTTCGAGGTCGTTCTCCATATCGCCGAGCACGAGGATTTCCGACTGCGGAACCCTGAGGCGTTCGGCCAGCAATTCAACGAGGCGGCCCTTGTCGATGCCGGGCGGGATCACATCGCAATAATAGGGCTGCGAGCGGGCGGCGCTGGCACGGCCGGCGAGCGCGGTCTGCATCAGATCGGTGACCCGCGCGACGCGGTCATGGTCCTCGCTCGGACCGACGATCTTGCCGACCGCCGCGAAATGCGCATCCTCGAAGGCGGGCACGACAGTCGGCGGGGTCTGGATCGTGTGGATCTCGCGATCGACATGATCGCCGGTCGGGTTGGCGATCAGCCACTGGTTGCCGACAAACAACCAGCAGTCGATCCGATGCTGCCGAAAAATCGCCACCGCTTCCCTGGCGGCATCGGGCGGGATCAGCTTTTGCTCGACGACGCTAAGATCGGGCTCGACGATGGCGCCGGCATTGTAGCCGCCGAAGGGCAGCACGAGGCGCAGCGGCTCGATCATCATGCGCAGCCCGAAGGGCGGCCGGCTGCTGCAGATCGAAAAG
>JBGPTQ010000019.1:0-11753 GCA_041490725.1 Allostellaceae bacterium
CAGGCGGTAGACGAAGGTGTCGATAAAGCTCTTCGCCTTGTAGCGGTCCTCGCGCGGCACGACGGTGAACAGCACCTCGCGGGTCGGCCGCGCGATCGCGTAATCGCCGGCGCGGCGCAGGATCTGAAACACTGCGATGGCAGAGAGGGTTGGGGCAAACGCGAGCGCGCCGAAGCCGATCATCGTCAGCATGGGCAGGAACCCGAGCGCCAGCGCGACGCCGAGCAGCACCAGAATGCGCCCGGTGAAAAACAGTTGCACGACCAAGGTCAGCGTGTTCACCAAGAGGTCGATCGTGGCAAAAAACGCGGTCTGCGCGCCGCGGTCGGCAAAGCTGTGGCTGACGATCCCGGCCTGCTCGAAATAGAGAAAGGTCGAGCTGACCGCGAACAGCAGGATGAACAGGCTGACATTGATGAGATAAGGCGAGCGCAACGCGTGGGTGATGCCTGCGAGGATGCTGCCGCCGATCGGCTGTTCGTCACCCCTGGACCCGCTGCCACTGCCGGGCTGCCGCGACAGAACAGACGACAGGCGCGACAGCCGGCCGACGGCAAACACCGCGAGTTCGAGCAATACCGCCGCCCCGATCACCAGTACAATCGGCGAGACGAAGCGCGCCAGCGCCGCGGTCAGCGCCGAGCCGACGATTGCGCCAAGCGTCGCCCCGGCGGCGATGAAGCCGAACAGCCGCTTGCCCTGTTCGGGATTGAACAGATCAACATTCATCTGCCAGAAGATCGAGACGACGAACAGATTGTAGACCGAAACCCAGATGAAGAAAGCCCGGCCGATCCACACCGTCTGCGCCGCATCGGCGAGGTAAAGCAGCGCGGCGAACAGCATAATATTGAGAGCGAAAAACCGGTAGGTCAGCGGAATAAAGCGGTGGCGAGGCAGCGTCTTGACGAGATAGGCGAAGGGCAGGTTCAGCACCACCATCCCGACGAGCGTGCCGGTGAACAGCCATTGCAGGTTGTTGACCCCGCCAGCGACGCCCATCTCGTCGCGGATCGGCCGCATGATGTAATAGGACGACAGCACCGCGAAAATGTAGAGCCAGCACCAGAAGAGGACCGCGACTTCCTCGGGCCGGACATCGATGACCCGGCGCAATATCCGGTACCCGATGCGGGCGACTCCCGGCGCGGCGCCGACCGGCCGGCCCGCCTCACTCAAACGGCACGCTGTGTGTCAAAGTGGTTTCCGTATCGTCCGCGATCAGGCGGACGGTAGAAACATGCCGTCCGTCGGCGACAGGGCGCTGCCGAGGAACCCGATCGTCCGCTGTTGCGATCGGGTCATCCCTCCTGGTCGACGCCGACGACGAGGTGGCATTCGAGGACCTCGTCGCGGGGCACCCGCAGCTCCTCAGGCGGGTTGAGTTGGCGCAGTACCAGGGCATCGCTGTCCCAGCGCACGAACTGCTTGATCAGCACCGCCTGACCTGTCTTGAAGACAACGACGTCGCGGCCGTGGGTCGACGGCTTGAACGGGTTGACGTGCAACAGCCAGCCCTGCCTGTAGCGCGGCTCCATGCTGTCGCCGACCATGTAGATCGCGTAGGCGCCGCGGACGCCGGCGAGATTGGCGGGACGCGGGGTATAGCCGATCGGCCCGTCCTCGAGGAACATCTGCTGATCGCTGCCACCGCGTGCGGCGCTGCGGATCGGAATCGGCTCGGCGCGCGGCGCGGCGGCCGGAGCGACAAAGGCGCGCGGCGGGCGGCCGCGCCGAGCCGGCGTGGCGCGCGGCGCAGCCTCGGCGCTGGCGCCGGCATGGCGCAGCACCTCGTCCTGAGAGACGCCGAGGAAAGCGGCGATCTGCACCGCCTCCAAGAGTTTCATCTGGCGCTCGCCCTTCACCATGCGGGAGACCGCCGATGGGGCTAGGCGCAAATGGCGGGCGAGATCGGCCTGCGATGCGCCGGCCTGATCGAGTGTCTGCTGAAACCAGATCGCGTCCATGATTACCGCCAACGTAATTGTGTCATTGACATTGCTCCAATTGATAATATATGTAGCATGCGGCTTTGACAAGGGGCGAAACGCATGTGCGGCGAAATTCCGGAATCGCGTGAGCGCGCGCGGGAGGGTGAGGAAGACGACGGCGGTTGTGCGTTTGTTATTGACGGTACCGACCCCGGCCCGGGCCGCGTCAATTTCTGCAGCGCGCCGCGCCAGCCCGGCTCCGCCTATTGCCCCCGACACCACGCCTTATGCCATCTCCCCGAAGGCAGCGCAGCCGAGCGGCGGCAGCTGCGCGAGATCGAAGCGCTGGCGGAAGCGGTCGGGGGAAGACAGGGACGCGCGGCGCGGCACCCCCCACCTCCCCTGTTGCGCCGGCTCGACCGCATTGCTCGGGCATTTTCTCGCTCAAATCGTTCACGAATTGTTCTGGAGGTCGAGATGGCGACACAACGAATTCCTAGATCCGCGACCGCCAGCTTGCAAGACGCCGCGCCGACGCCGGAGCGTCGGCAGCATGGCGCCATCGAACGGCTGGAGCGCACGATCGGCGATACGGCCGGTCATCCCTCGCGCCCTTATCGCGCGGTCGACACGCTCGCGATCATGCAACGGCGCGGCTCGATCACCGCGGGCATGAGACAGGCCGGCGAGGATTTCCGCGCCCGATTCGCGCTCGCTCAGCTCGACCCGCTGCGCGCGCTCGACCTGTCGCATTTGCGCGTCGGCGGGCGCAGCCTGCGGCCCGAGAGGGACGGTCCAGCGCTGCGCATCGAGGCGGCGCGCGCAGCGGTGTGGCGGGCCATTCAAGGCGTCGGTGGCATCGGCTCGCCGGGCGGATCGTGCCTCTGGCATGTCCTCGGCTGGGAGCGCTCGCTCAAGGAATGGGCTCTCCAACAGGGCTGGAGCGGGCGCCGGGTCAGCCAGGAATCCGCTTCGGGCATTCTCATTGCCGCGCTTGGCGCCTTAGAATCGCATTTTGGCACCGCACAAAAATTATCACGGACGCATTTTTCTGTTGACAAATCCGGATCGATATGATATAAGGTACCCATACTGACGGAACTGGGCGCGGCGCCGGCGCCCTATTGCAATCTCGGTAGAGCGTCCTTCTTGGCAACTCGGTCCCCGCGGCGCGGCAGCTCCCGACCGGTATCGGGCAAAGCTCGCCGCGGGCGAAAGAGCCAGGCGCAGCAGGAGGCGGTCCCGGCCGATCTCGAGGAGATCGCGGAGCGGGCCGCCCGGCTCGGCATCACCGCCGATCGCGTCCTCCAGGAATATGCCCACATCGCCTTTGCCGATTTGCGCCACATGGTCGAGTGGGGCCCCGACGGGCTCCGGATCAAGTCTTCGCAGGAGATGAGCGGCGAGGACGTCGCCGCGATTTCCGAGATTGTCTCCGGCGCCGACCCAGGCCGTTCCCGGGTCAAGCTCTACGACAAGAAGGCGGCGCTCGACGCGATCGCCCGCCACCTCAGCATGTTCCCGCTGCCGCCGCGGCGCCACGAGGGAGAGGCGCCGCAGGATGAGGGAGAGGATCCTCGTGAATTCCTTGCACGCGAGCTCGCTCGCGTCGCTGCCGGAGCCGCTGAGGAATAGGCTCGTCTGGTCGCTCCCGCGCGACAAGGCGCTAAGGCTCAAATACGAATGGCCGTACCGGGCGCGACCGGAGCAATTGCCGCCGCCGGGCGACTGGCGGGTGTGGCTGCTGCTGGCGGGGCGCGGTTTCGGCAAGACGCGCACCGGCGCCGAACTGGTACGGACCCGGGTCGGGGCACACACCGCTCGGCGCCTCGCGCTCGTCGCGCCGACCGCGGCCGATGCGCGCGATGTGATGGTCGAGGGCGAAAGCGGGGTGCTGGCGATCGCGCCGCCGTGGGACCGGCCGCTCTACGAGCCGTCCAAGCGGCGGCTCACCTGGCCCAACGGCGCAGTCGCGACGATTTTCAGCGCCGACGAGCCAGAACGCTTGCGCGGTCCGCAGCATGATTTCGCCTGGTGCGACGAACTCGCCGCGTGGCGCTATCCGGAAGCCTGGGACATGCTGATGTTCGGGCTGCGGCTCGGCGGTGATCCGCGCGCAATCGTGACCACGACGCCGCGGCCGACAAAGCCGATCCGCGCCCTGCTCGCCGACCCGAAGGTTGTGGTGACCCGCGGCACAACGGCCGAAAACCGCGCCAACTTAGCGCCCGCCTTTCTCGACCAGATCGTTCGACGCTATCAGGGAACCCGGCTTGGGCGCCAGGAGCTCGACGCCGAGATACTCGACGACATGCCAGGCGGCTTGTGGCAGCGCGGGATCATCGAGGCAACGCGGACGAGCACCCTACCCGAACTCTCGCGGGTCGTCGTCGCGATCGACCCCGCGGTCTCCGCAAGCGAGGATGCCGACGAAACCGGGATCATTGCCGCCGGCCGGGGCGCGAACGGGCACGGCTATGTGCTCGCCGACGCATCCGGCCGGTATGCGCCGGCGGAATGGGCGCGCGTCGCGATCGCCGCTTACGGCGCGCACCAGGCCGACCGCATCGTCGCCGAAATCAACAATGGCGGCGACATGGTCGAGGCGACGTTGCGGATGATCGACCCGAACGTGCCGTTCAGCGCAGTCAGGGCGACGCGCGGCAAGGTCGCGCGGGCCGAGCCGGTGGCCGCGCTCTATGAGCAGGGCCGCATTCATCACATCGGTGCGTTCCCGCAGCTCGAAGACCAGATGTGCTCGTTCACCAGCGACTTCGACCGAACAGCGGCGGCCTACTCGCCGGACCGGGTCGATGCGCTGGTCTGGGCACTCACCGAACTCTTGGTCGAGCCCCGCGCCGGGGACGGCATTTTCGAGGCCTATCGGCGACTCGCCGCAAAGGAGAACGAGGCTCCATGACGCTGCTCGTCAAAGACGCCAACACAACGGTGCAGTCGCTGGCCACCGAGGTCGATGGCAACGGCAACCTTGTGCCGCTGCACGCGCCGGCCGCGACCAATGCGCAGGGCGTATCGACCCCGGTCGGGCCGCAAAACCCGCTGCCGGTGATCAACACTGCCGGTGCCGTGGCGAGCGACGGCAGCAGTACGGTCGCCACCGGAGGCAGCGCCCAAACGCTGTTCGGCGGGATCGTGCCGGCCAACGGCTTTGTGGTGCAGAACAATTCGTCAGCCGCGCTGTGGATCTCGGATGTCGGGGTCGCCTCGGCGGGTGGCGCCAGCATCCAGATCGCCGCGAATGGCGGCGTTTTCGCGACCCCGTCCGGGTACAAGCCCGCCGGGGCGGTGAGCCTCTATGGCGCGACGACTGGCCAGACCTTTGCCGCGCGCCGGTGGTGATCGCGATGCTGCCGACGACATGGATCGACCGTGCGCTGACGGCAGCGGCGCTGATCGCGGGGGTGCTGGTCGCCTGGAGCGCGCTGGCGCAGTCGCCGGGCAATTTCTCGACCCTCAGCACGACCGGCACGGCGACGTTGAACGGCGACGTGTTGATGTGCTCGGGCCGTCCGTGGATCGACGTCAAATGCAACGGCGCGGTCGGCGACGGCAGCCATGACGACACCAGCGCGATCCAGACCACGATCAACATGGCGGTCACCAACAACTGGCCGGTGCATGTTCCAGCCGGCACTTACAAGGTCACGAGCCTCGTCACGATCGATTACGCGGGCCAGGCGAGCCAGGGGTTTCGGCTGATCTCGGAAGGGGCGACCCTCGACGGTCGCACGATCGCCTCGGGCCCGGTGTTGCAGGTGCTGTGCTCGGGCGGCTCGAGAGGGAGCCCGACCGGTTGTTTTTATTTCAAGGAAGAGGGCACGCTGAACATCCTGGCCAATTCTGGCCAGCAGAACCTTGCGACCCTGACCGCGGGCTACGGCACCGGCGCAACCATGCTCGGCGTGTCGACCACGACGCCGTTCACGGTCGCCGGCACGGTCATCGTCGCTTTGCACAGCGGGGGCACCTTCGCCGCGCCGGTCGATGCGATCAATCCCGGGGTCAGCATAACATTGCATACCGGATTGCCGTCGAGCGCCGACATCAACGCCTCGGTGTCGCGCCCCTCCTATCCGTTCACGCTCGGCAAGTACGATTTCTCGGACGCGCACAATGCGGCGAAGATAGACCATCTCCTGGTCAATAACGCCAGCACGGCGGCTGGCGCCGGCGGCTGTCAGGTCAACTATGTCCTCGACAGCGATCTCTGGGCAGTGTGTGTCTCGGGCGGCGGCGCGGCGGGGCTCGCGCTAGAGCAGATGCAGTTTTCGCGGATTAGCGGAGCCGGCACGGCAGAGGCCACCGGCGGCACCGGCATAGTCCTGGAAAACGGCTTCAATTTCTCGAACACGCTGTTCGCGCTCGACCTCGAAGTCTCGCCGATCTGCCTATCGATCACCGACGGGCATGATGGGCAGAACACCTTCATCAGCCCGTTCTTCAATTGCGATACCGCCGTCAGCGCCGTGGCAAGCACGCGCAACGTGCTGATCAACCCGAATTATGGCGGCAACGTCGTCAACCGCGGGCCGCAGGCGAGCGGGATCCAGATCATCGGCACCGGCAACCGGGTGCCGTGGCAATATCCGGCGAGCGCGACCTATACCGCTTCCGGTATCGACAGCGGTACGGCGTTGTCGAGCTTTAATGCGCCGGGGGCCTCGCTCGCCGTGACCCTGCCCATTCCGGCGACAGTCGATAATGGCTGGTGGATGGGGTTCGCCACCGACAACGGCAAGGGGATCACCATCACCGCGCCGTCGGGCTCGATCCTCGCGGGCGGCAAGGCCGTGTCGTCGCTGTCCCTGGGGCCGGGCAATTACGAATATGTCGAGCTCCAGATGGACGCGACCAATTACCGGATGGTCGCCAGCACGCACAGCACCCGGTTGTACGGCGGGTTCGAGCCGTCCGCCTGGCCGGGCTATGTATGGCTTTTCCCATCGTCGAGCGGCTACAGCGCAGCACTCGGCGACAATGGCAATGTGCTGTCGAGCTTCAACACCGCAGCCGGCCTGACCGTCACGCTGCCGTCGACGACGGCGCTCGCTGCCGGCTGGTCGATCGGGCTCACCGCCGAGAACGGCAAGAGCCTGACGGTCCAGGTCAACGGCACGTCAGGCGGCCACATCCTCTACCCGCTGGTCTCCGCCTCGGGCCAGACCTCGTTGTCGCTCGCCGACAATTATTATGAGTTCGTTGTCTTGCAATATGACGGCTCGGGAAATTTTCGCGTCGAGCAGATGACACCGGCGACCGCGCAACAGCTGAACGTCGCCGGAATCGGCGGGATCAGCCGGTACAGCTTCCCCTCCGCCAGCGCCTATGCGGTGGCTGTCGCCGACAATGGCAACGCGATCATCAGCACGAACTCGCCGCTGAGCTACATGGCTGTGACGCTGCCCTCGACGACCGCGCTGAATGCCGGCTGGACGATCGCGATCGTTCAGGACAACGGCAAAACCAACGCGGTCCAGGTCAACGCGACTAGCGGTGGCCACATTCTCTATCCGGGGAGCGGAGCAAGCGCGACCTCGCTAGCGCTCGCCGCCGGCAATTACGAGTATGCCGTGTTGCAGTACGACGGCAGCGGCAATTTCCGGGTCGTCGCGGTGTCGCCAGCGAGCGCGGCCGGTTTGGCGATGCCGGGTATGGCCGGGATCTCGCGCTGGTCGTTTCCAGCGGTCAACAGCTACACGGCGACCGTCGCCGATAACAGCAATGCGATCTCGTCGTTCAACGCGCCGGGTACCGGCACGACGGTCACCCTGCCCGCGGTGGCCACGATCGCCGCCGGCTGGACGATAGGGGTTGCGACCGACAACAGTAAGACGATGACGGTCGCGGTCAATGGCGGCGCCGGCGAGAAGATCCTCATGCCTGGTACGCTCGGTGGCAAGACCTCACTGGCACTATCGACCAACACCAGCGGCTACGAGCTCGTCATCCTGCAATTCGACGGCAGCAATTTTCGCATCGTCGACGCGACGCCGCTGACCGCGAACGTCAATGGCATGGCGATGCTGATCGGCACCCCCGCGTCGAGCTCGGCCGCCTGTCAGACCGGCGCGATGGAGGCCGACAGCAACTACCTTTATTTCTGCACCGCGCCCAATACCTGGAAGCGATCAACCTGGAGCAGCTTCTGATGCCTCCCGAGAGTGCTACGCGCAAGCCCCTGACTGCCTCCTACACCTGGGGCCAGCAGGGTCTCGAGGCGCAGTTCGGCACCGTGTTCCAGCCGGGCCAAGGGATCTTCTCGCCCGGCTATCCGCTGGCGCCGCCCGAGCCCGAGCGGACGCGGCTGTGGGATTTTCCGGTCGGCGTCAACACGATCTACACACCGCGCGCCTATGAGCCGATCTCGTTCGACGAGCTGCGCGCACTTGCCGATGCCCATGACATCACGCGCTTGGCGATCGAGACTCGAAAGGACCAGATCGAAAAGCTCGACTGGGCGATCAAACCGCGCACGACACAGCTTCCGGCCGCAGACGCGGCGGCACGCAGCGCACGGCTCGCCGATTTCTGGCGTCAACCGGACGGTGAGCGGCCGTTCGCGAGCTGGCTGCGCGAGCTTCTCGAAGACGTTCTGGTGCTCGATGCTCCGGCACTTGAGCTGCGCCGCAACCGCAGCGGCGAGATTATCGGTCTCGATGTCGTCGACGGTGCCACCATCAAAGTGCTGTTCGACGAGACGGGCCGCCGGCCCAAGCCGCCCGCACCGGCTTTCGAGCAGGTGATCCACGGCCGGCCGTGGAAGTTGCTGACGAGCGACGAGTTGCTCTACCTGCCGCGCAATCCGCGGCCGCACAAGGCCTACGGCTTCGGCCCGGTCGAGCAGATCATCATGACCGTCAACATCGCTCTGCGGCGGCAGGCGATGCAGCTACAGCACTTCACCGAGGGCAACGTGCCGCCCGGGCTACTGAATGCACCGGACGGGTGGAATGTCGAACAGATCCGGCAGTTTCAGGAATGGTTCGACAGCGTTCTCGCCGGTAACACCGGCGCGCGCTCCCGGCTCGTATGGGGCCCCAGTGGGGCGACGTACCAGCCCTTCAAAGAGGCGCCCTACAAGGACGAGTTCGACGAGTGGCTGGCACGCATCATCTGCTACGCCTTCTCGTTGCCGTCGACCGCGTTTACCCGCCAAGTCAACCGCGCCACCGCCGAGACGGCGCAGGAGGCCGCGCTTGCCGAGGGCCTGGCGCCGCTGATGCGCTGGGTCAAGCGGCTCGCCGACCACGTCATCCAGGACCGGATGGGCCATGCCGACCTCGAATTCAGCTGGGTCGATCTGCGCCCGGCCGACCCGGCCGAGCAGGCCAAGATGCTCGACATCTATGTCCGGGACGGGATCTACACAGTAAACGAGGCGCGCGACATTCTTGGCTTCGATCCGGTCGCCGGTGGCGAACTGCCGATCGTCTATGGCCACAACGGACCGGCCTCGCTCGCTGCGCCGGTGCGGCGCGCATCGGTTAAGCAACGCTGAAAACGCGCCACCTCAGGTGAAGCTAAATTGGGGCTATTCGTACCCCCCACATCCCCTGAATATCCCGGTAACTAACGGTAATCCCAGCATGACCATCTCCCCGCACTGCCTTCGGGCCGCTTTCTTTTTGACTGCGATCGGCGTCAGCGTAAGTCCCCCGATCGGCTTGATCGGCCGCGCGTTGGCGCAGAGCAAAGCCGTCGAGGTGCCGGCCTACCGCCAACTCGGCGCCGCCGAGCCGATGGCTTCACCCGGCCGGAGCGGTGCCGATTACAGCGCTAACGCGCCCTCGCTCGGCGGGCTGACCCTGCTCGCGACGATCCCGGCGCCGTTAGTTCCCCGGCTCGGCGGTGTCATCCAGGCGCAATGCGCCGCAGGGCTGACGGTCGTGCTCGACGACCAGGGGGGTAGCCTGACCCCGACGATGGTCGTGCTCGCCGGGCCGGCCGCCAACGGCGGACAAGGCGGCTCGCTCGACCTGGCGGGGATGCCGCATACCGGGCGCATCCGGATCTATTCGGCCGCTGCGGGATGCCAAATGGCGGCGAGGGCATGGTGATGACCATGAGACTGCACCCCTATATAATAGCCGCCCTAGTCGCGACCGTCCTCGCAGCACCGCCCCAATGGTCCGTGGCGCCGGCGCGCGCCGACATCTTCCCGCCGGCTGGGATGCTGCCGGACGCAACGAACGCGACGCTGCCTGCCGCGCTCGGCAATCTCGGGCAGCCGATTTACAATGTCGTCGCCTATGGGGCCAAGTGCGATTATGTGGTCGGCGGCTCCGGCACCGACGACACCACGGCGATCAACAATGCCGCCGCGGCGCTGCGCACCAATGGCTTCGGCATCCTCTATAGCCCGCCGGAGAAATACTGCTACCACACCGGGACGATCAACCTCACCAACCTGAATTCATCGGTCGGGTCGAACGCCGGGCAAAAGACGCGGGTCAGCGTTCATCTGATGTGCGGGGTGGCGGCCGGGCTGTGCGTCGATGCGATCGGCGACAAGCATGCGGCCTTTTACGATTTCGAGCTGCTGACGCCGCATTTCTCGGATTGCTCGGCGGGCGACGACGCCACAATCGGCATCCAGTACGGCCGCCCGACGCCGGCCCAGACCGCCAGCCAGAACGATTTCGTTTCGCCCTATATCGTCGGGTGCTTTTCAAAGGCCGCAATCGTCAACTACGGCTCGGAAGTATCGAAAACCTACGGCGGCATCATCAACAATAATTCGCTGACCGCCGGCTCGCACAATGTGCGGGTGGATTGCGACAACCACTTCAACATCCTGGCCTCGGCGTTCACGACGATCACCTGGACATCGGGCACCTTCGGCTCATGCAATGACGTGTCGTTCCACGGGACAACCTCGCAAAAGGGCGGGAAGACGCTTGCGGCGACCGGGGAGAGCGTAAACACGCTGACCTTCGCAGCGGTCCCGGCCGGCATCGTCGCCGGGCAGATCGCCAGCGATATAACGACGCAGGCGCATTTGGCGAGCGGCGCCAAGGTAGTCTCGACGACGGCAACGACCGTGGTGCTGAATGTCAGTGTCACGAGCGTCGTCAATGGCGAGGGGATCTTCTTTTCGTCGCCGGACCCGGCCGTTTGGCTTGACGGTGTTGCCGGGTTCGCCTGGGACGGCGGCGGCTACATCAGCGTCGGCAGCGAATATGCCGTGACGCTGTTTTACGAGAGCGGGCAGCCCAACATTGCCGTGCATCTGCCGGTGCACATCGAGGCCTATCCGAACCTGATCTCCGATGTGCTGATGAGCGGCACCAGCGCGGCGCCGACGATCTTCGACTTCCGGCGCGAGGACTTTTTCGACGAGGCGACATTCTCGGTGGCGATTCCGGATTTTGCGAACGGCGTCACCAGCGCACAATTCGACCATGTGTACATGAATTTGAACCCGGCCGGCGGGGTTGCCGCGACGTTTCACGACTGGGGGATTTACCAGCAGGTAGCCTCCGCTGTCGTCGCCACCGGCGGCTCGGGCTGCACCAATGGGGCGCAGACCTTTACGCTCGCCGGCGGCAACGGCAGCCCGAAGGCGACGGTAAACGGCACCGTCACGGCGGGCGCCCTGGGCGGGGCCTTAACGGTGCCGGCGGCAGGGGTTTATCAGGCGACGCCGGGGACGACGCCGACCACCACGGGCGGCGGCTGTTCGGTGCAGCCGACCATCACGCCGACCTACAGCAATCTCGGGGTGCAGACCCCGATCCTGGCAAACGGATGGCTGATAGAGGCCAGCAGCACCATTCGATCGATACCGGGGACCGTAACGGG
>JBGPTQ010000020.1:0-11162 GCA_041490725.1 Allostellaceae bacterium
GCCGCGGTAGATCTGCCCGCCGGGAGCGTCCTGCTCGTCGACCAGCATGGTGTCGAGGCCAAGCTCGGCGGCCAGCGCCGCCGCGGCCATTCCGGCCGGTCCGGCGCCGATGATGGCGAGATCGACGGTCATGGCCACTTCCCTAACCCTCCCCAGCCCCCACCCTTCCCTCCCCCGCTTGCGGGGGAGGGAAGGGTGGGGGCTGGGGAGGGAAGGGGGGGCGGGCGCCGCGCTGGCGGCGGATGCGCATCCCGGGCCGCGCGGCGACCATGCAGCTTTGCCGGTTGGGCACGCCGTCGATCTCGGCGAGGCAATCGAAGCAGATCCCCATCATGCAATAGGGCGCTCGCTCACCACCGCCGATTGCGGTGTCGCGGATGCTGCGCAGCCCGGCCAGCAGCACCGCCGCGGCCGCCGAGGCGCCCTCCGGCACCAGGACGGTCCGCCCCTCGACCTCGACCGCGACCCGGGGCGCGATTCCGGCGGCGGGGCTTTCAGGCCGCGGCCGGAACATCGAAGCGCTTGGCCGAAAACGGCGCCAGAACAGGGTCGAGCGCGCCGGCCGCGACCATCGGCGCGAAGAGGTTGGCATGCGCCCCCGCCAAGGTGACGCCGCTGTGGCAATTGGCGGTGAACGCGCCGGGAAATTGCTCGGACTGGTCGTAGATCGGTAGGCCATCGGGCGGCATCACCCGGAGCGCCGCCCAGGCGCGCACAATCTGCAGCTCGGCGAGCCAGGGGAACGACAGCACCGCGCGGCGCGCGATCGCTCGCATGATTTCCGGCTTCTGGCTGGTGTCGAAGCCGACATCCTCCTCGCTGCTGCCCAACAGGATGCTGCCCTCCGGCGTTTGCCGGATGCTGCCGAGCGGGATCGGCCACGCCCGTGTCGTGCGTTCCGTCACCAGGATCTGGCCGCGTTGCGGCCGGACCGGCGCGTTGAGCCCGAACAGCGGCGCCAACGCGGCATTGCCGAGCCCTGCGGCGAGCACGATCTTGGGCGCGCCGACCGTCTCACCGCCGGCGTCGACGCGGAAATCGCTGGGCGCGGCGACAATCTGCGTCACGGTGCAGTTGGGCAGGTAAGTCCCGCCCTTGACGGCAAACCCCTTGTGCAGCGCATGAAACAGGGCGAGGGAATTGGCGTGCCCGTCATAGGGGGTCCACGAGGCGCCGATCACAGACGGGCCGAGGCCGGGCAGCATGGCGGCCAATTCGTCGTGATCGAGCATGCGATACTCGAAGCCGAAATTGCCGGCTTCGGCACGCATCTGCTCCATCATGGCGCACCGTTTCGCCAGCTCCTCCTCGCTCAGGCAGAGTTGGATCCCGCCCTTTCGCTCGTGCCCGACCTCGACGGCAGTGCGCTCTTGCAGCTCGGCGGCAAAGAGCGGCCATTCTTCGGCCGAGGCCCTCGTCCAACGCTGGTAATGCGGCGCGCCGAGGCCCTTTGTCTGCACCCAGACCAGCCCGAAATTGCCGCGCGAGGCGCGATAGGCGACGTCGCCCTCGTCGAGGAGGACGATTCTCAGTCCGGCGCAAGCAAGGCCATAGCCGATCGCCGTGCCGACCAGCCCGCCGCCGATCACGATCGCATCGAAGCGCCGCATTCGCCCCCGCCTGGCCGTCAACCCAGCGCAATCATAGAACCGTGCCGCTTCGATCAGAAGGGCCGAAATCGGCTATAGCGTTATCAGATCAGGTGGAAACGCCTCGGGTCAGGAATGGGTCGGCACTCCTGTGCGCCTGCTATAATTATTATATTGACAAATGAGTAAGAGATATGTTATATTGCGCGATAGATGATCAAATAGACGATCGCCAGCCCGGGTGGCCTGGGTGTCGCAGGTTACTGCTGTTTTCACAATTACAGGCGACACCGATGGCTGATGCGCCGCTGCATGCACCATCGAAACAGGGTGTCCGCGGACGGCCCTTCGCGAAGGGCCAATCCGGCAATCCCGCCGGGCGGCCGCGCGGCTCGAAAAACCGCAAGACGCTGGCCGCGCGCGAATTGCTCGACGGCGGGGCCGAGGCGCTGACCCGCAAGGCGGTCGAGTTGGCGATGAATGGCGATGCGGGCGCGATGCGGCTTTGTCTCGAACGCGTGCTGGCGCCGCGCCGCGAGCCCGAGGTGCGGCTCGACCTTCCGCCGATCCGCGATGCCGGCGATGTCGCGGGCGCCCTGGGGGCGGTCACTGGCGGCGGTCGTGGCGGCGTCGGAGAGGGCGGCGTCACCCCAAGCGAGGGCGGCACATTGGGCCGGCTCCTCGACACCTACATCCGGGCGATCGAAGCCACCGATTTCGAGCGGCGCCTGCGACGGGTCGAGGCGACCGAAACCCCGGGGCCAGCCGCTACCGGGCCGGCCTCGTCCGCTGAAAATTTCTTGCAGAAAACAGCGAAAACAGCGGCGGCTTAGAGAACGATCCGCTCAGCCTCGATCGCCCTCCCAGCCGTCATCCCCGGGCTTGTCCCGGCCAAGCCGCGCCATGACGGGTAGAGAAGGTGATTCAATATCATCGGAAATCGCTCGAAGCCCGGCCCTGTCAGGGGTGGCTCATCGTGGCGGACGCGGCGGCACCAGGCCCGCAGTTAATGTCGAAGATCGGGAAAACGACCGGCCCGCACTCGGCCGCGGCTGCCGCCCCTCCAGGTACCCGGATTGGATATAATGCGCCCTCGCGTCCCGGTATCGGCCTTCGCGGATTCCCGCCGCGACGTCAGAGTTGGCCGCCTTGTACCATTCCTCATCGACATCGGGCTCCGTGGGCAGGCGTCCTTCGAAATAACCACAATTTCGATAATGCTCGGTTGCGGACAGCGAAGTCCCGTCGCTGATGCCTTCGCGGACATCGGGGTACTGGCGCAGGTACCACTCTTCGTCGACCTCGACGGAGGCGAGAGCCGTTTGAAGAACGGCCCGCAGGTCGGTCAAATTGCAGGTGACCTTGGAGCTTGGGGTGTAGCCGCCCTCGATGACCAGAGAGGGCATCAGCTGTCTTATCGAAGGCGGGATGACCATATTGGTCCTCGCTAAATCGTCTGGTACTATGCCAAAAAGGGCCCGCCGTGGTCGAGTCTGACGCGGCATATCTTAAGTTTACCCCGCGCGGAATCCATTGCGTGCTCAAGCAACCGACCAACATCCGCTGAGACATTCGGGCCGAGTCCAGAGGAGGGAGTTCCTCGACTGTTGATCGAGAGGCGTGATGATCGTTGGCAGGGTGGAATATTCGGAAAACGGCGAGATCGTCGGTTGGGCATTCTCTCGTCAATTCGGCGACGACCAGTTGCTGATCGAGGCGTTTCTCGGCGATCGACTGATCGGAATGGCGACGGCTGATCTGCCCCGGGTCGACGGGCAACCGGAAACGGACGGTCATGGCTTCCGGATAAATTTGCACCGGCCGTTGCTGGAGGAGGCGATTGCGCACCTCGCGGTCTACGCCACGGCGCTGTCGGGCGAGCGCGCGCTTCTCCCCCGGTCCGCGGATGTTTTGAACGGCAGCAGCGGCGGGAATTCGAACCCCGCCGCGGGCGGGACCACTCGATATCGAGCACCCGGGACCGGCCTCGGTGGATCGGGCGTCGCCGCGGGATCTTTGGGCGCCGAGGAGCCCGGTTCGGCGACCGACGTCTTTGTCCATATTCCGAAATCCGGTGGATCGACGATTCGCACGATCCTCGCCCGCGAGTACGGGGTCGAGCATATTTTATACGTCGAGCCGGGAATTTCCCACGAACCGACCACATATGAATTGGATTCATATGTAAAACAGCAGACTGCCGCTCGACAAATCCGGCTGGTCACCGGGCACCAGGCGTTCGGCGTGCATGCCTATCTCAAGGGTTACTGTCGATATTTCTCGATGATACGCGATCCGATTGAACGCTGTTTGTCGGATTATTATTATGCCTACAGCTCTGACACCCACCGACATCGTGCGAAAATCCTGTCCGGCGAGCTGACGCCAGTCGAGTTTTTGACGAGGCCCGACTACGGCGGGGCGCAAGGGCAGCTGAAAATGCTCGCGGCGTCCGGGCCGGAGGAGAACCTGTCTGCCGCGGCGGCGATCGAGAATGCGCTGATCAGTTTCAGCGTGGTCGGCGTCGCCGAGCGGTTTGCCGAATCGATCCTGCTGATGGCGAAGATACTCGGCTGGCGACCGCCTCTGCACGTGCCAACCAACGTCACCAGATTGGGCAAGGACCTGCAATCGGCACGCCAACGGGTCCGAGTCTACGCCCATGCCTACTGCTACGATCAATTCAAAGACGAGTACGAAGTTTACACCGCCATCGACCGGATGTTGTCACAGCGGATAAGCGAGGAAGGTGAGCCTTTCTGGCGGGCGCTCGATGCCTTTCGCGAGATCGAGGCGGACATCTCCGCGCGAGCGGGCGATCGGGTCTACGAAAAATTTGACTTTCTGCAAAACGAATTGGATCCGGGCCTCGCGCACCGCTACGCGGAGAGCGCTGCTTATAGCGAGATCCTGGATTACTTGCGGCGTGACGAGCCGCGGCCCCGGGTGCGGAATTACGTCGGGCAGGTCGACCAACGCAAAGACAATGCTATCGTCGGGTGGGCCGGCGACCTGTCGCACGGCGAGCCCATTCCGGTAACGATCCGGCGAGCGGCCAAGGTCGTCGGCCGGGTGATCTGTGACGGCTACAGAGAGGATCTCGCAAGGGCCGGCTATCCTAGGGCGAATCTCGGTTTTGAGATAAACCTCGAACAAATGGTGGGGGACCCGCGCGACTACGCAATATGCTTCGAAGAGACGTCGATCAGATTGCCGGGCAGTTCGTAGCCCGTTCCGGCCGGAGCAGACCTCCGCCACATTCGGATCCAACTCCAGCCGGTCCCGCTCCGTTCTGATCCGAGCGGTCGCACCATTCACATCACACGCTTGGGCTTTGCTCGCACCAGCCGGATTGCGGCTGATTGCTCCTCCAGCCGCTCGCTGATCCGCCCGAGCGAGCGCGGTGGCGCGCTAGAGGAGTTCTGCACGTCACTTGGAGCGGCGAACTCCGCTCGATCGGCGCCGGCCGAAACCGTTGGTCTGCGCTCGCTCAGACTCGCTTGGATCGTGTCCAGGCTGGATAGCGCCTCCGCAGCCCGGCCGGACACTTCAAGAAGGGTGGCGTTGCGCGCCGCAAGCTCGTCGTGCAAGGCAGCGAACTCGGCCTGGGCGGCGGCGGTCTCCTCCCTCCATTCGGCGGCGCTTAGCTCTGTGCGGGCCAGCTCGGCTCTCCGGTGAGCCAGCTCCGCCTGCAACGAAATCAGCTCGGCCCGCACCATCGCCACCGCTTGGTCGCGATCGCCGAGCGACTCTTGCTCGGCGATCTCGCTCTGCAACAAGGCGAGCGCCGTGGCGCGCTCGGCCAGCTCGGCTTCCGCCGCCGCCAGCCGCGCCGCGATCTCTTCAGCCCGGTCGGTAGCTTCGACAAGCCCGGCGCTGCGCGCCGCAAGCTCTTCGCGCAACCTGGCAATCCGCGTGCGGGCCGCCGTGTCGCGTTCGGCCAGCTCGGCTTCCGCCGCCGCCAGCCGTGCCGCCATTTCTTCAGCGCGGCCAGTCGTATCGGCAAGGGCGTCTTCGCGCTCGGCGAGGGTCGCGCGCAAGGTGGTGAGCTCTACGCTGGCAACCGCCCCTCGTTCGGCAGCTTCCTGCTGGACGCGGGCAAGGGCAGCATCGGCTTCAGCGCGTTCGGCGAGCGCCCGCTGAAGGCGGGAAGCGATCCCTTCGGACCGGGCGCTTTGCTCGGCGAAGGCGTCCTCCTGCTTGGCCACCTCGGCGCGCAATGCGGTCAGCTCCGCCTTGGCGGCTGTGACCGCCGTGTCGCGTTTGGCGGCTTCCTCCCTGGCGCGGTCGAGGGCGGCCTCGATGTCGGCGCGCTCGGTCTGCTCTCGCGCCAGTCGCGCCGCCATCTCCTTGGCGCGGCCAGTGGCATCGCCAAGGGCGTCTTCGCGCTCGGCGAGGGTCGCGCGCAATGCGGTCAGCTCCGCCTCGGCGGCTGTGACCGCCGTGTCGCGTTTGGCGGCTTCCTCCTTGGCGCGGGCGAGAGCGGCCTCGATGTCGGCGCGCTCGGTCTGCTCTCGCGCCAGCCGCGCCGCCATCTCCTTGGCGCGGCCAGTGGCATCGCCAAGGGCGTCTTCGCGCTCGGCGATGGTCGCGCGCAATGCGGTCAGCTCCGCCTCGGCCGCTGCCACCGCGGCGCGGCGCCCGGCCGCTTCGCGTGCGGCGCGGGCGAGAGCGGCCTCGCCATCGGCGCGCTCGGCGTAGGCCTCCTGCAGCCGCGCCGCCATTTCCTCGATTTGCCCCGCCGCGTCGCCGAGGGCGGCTTCGCGCTCGGCGAGCGCGCCGCGCAAGATGGCGAGCTCCGCCGCGGCCCGTTCCGCAGCCTGCCGCTTCGCCGCCTGTCCGAAACCGAGCGCCGAATGCAGCCGCCGCCAGAAATTGGGTGGCGGGGTTTCAGCCCACAATTCTTGCGACGATGGCAGCCGAGCTGCGGTCTCGTCGGCCTGCCGCGTCAATTCGGCGAGCGCGGCGTCGCGCTCGGCCGTGAGCGCGGCAAGCTTCGCTTCTGCCGCCGCTATCGCCCCAGCCCGCAATTCGGCGGTTTGCTGCGCCCGGGCGAGCTCGCCGTCGCTCTGCGCGCGCTGGTCGAGCGCCCTCTGCAGCCGCGCTACCGTCTCGGCGGCGCGCTCGGTCGCCTCGGCGAGGGCGGCGTCGTGTTCGGCGAGCTCGGCGCGCAACGCGGCAACTTCGCCCACCTGCTGTTTGGAGCGGGGCTCGGGCAGACTCGCGGCGAGCCCCGAGAGCCGTTCGAATTCGGTCTCAAACGGGCGGCGGAGCTGGCGATAGAGGATGAATTGGTTAATCGTCGACTGGATGCCGTCCCGCGCAGCGGGGTCGTCCGCGAAGCGCCGTGCCAGTTTGTAAAACGAGCGCACCAGCGGCTGCCGCGCCTCGCCGTCATGGAGACTGTCGCGCTCGCGTGCCGGGTCGACAATCTCGGCAACGGTGCTGTGCAGATCTGCCTCCGACTGGTCCCACTCGCGACCGAGGAAGCCGCGGAGCTTTTCGATGTTGCCCAGCGGATCGCGGAACCAATTCTCGTATTCGACGATGCAGGTATCGTAATTCTCCAAACCCTTGAAGATATCCACCATAGAGGTGAACCAGCGATACTCGCCGAGCTCGGGAGAGAGGCCGTCCCGCTCGGTGAGCGAACGGGCCACATAGAGGGGATTGCGCAGACAAAGGACGATCTTCGGGGTCAGCTTGAGGTCTCTAAAGACCTGCTGCCATAGCGGCAGTAGGCGGGCCAGGCGCGGGTCGGCGATCCCGAACGACCGTCCCTCTTCCGCCCGGTGCTTGAGAAACGCCATGATCTCGCGTTGGATCGGCCGCAGGCGGGGGTCCGCCCACCACGCGGCCGGCAATTGCAAATCCTGCAGCGGCGTCCGATACCCGCGGCCGAACAGGTCGAGGATGCGGTCGTGAAATTCGATCGGCTGGTCGGCGGGCCCGTCTCCGGCCGCATCAAGCGCGCGGGGAGCGAGCCCGTCCCCCATGTCCATGCCGAGCACGCCGAGAATCCGCGCGCAGAGCGAGAGACCGCTGCGCGGCATGCCGAGCAGGACGACGCAGGAGCGGGCCGCCTCGCCGACCACGATCGAAAGCGGCCGGTTGCGCGGTCCCGCCCCGACCACACTGCGCCGATCGGTCGCCATCGGTTCAGTCATCGGGAAGTTTCCCTCGTCCGAGGTTTCGCAATCCAAATATCGGGCAGTCCGCCCGCCACGTCAGGCGCCGTCCAAATCACCGGCGATGCCACCCTATACTTTACGGAACCAAGCCAGCTATATACCTTAAAGACCGCGCTTGATCATCATGATTTCGACGGTCCGGATGCCGGCGCAGGACTTCATCGCAGCACGCCGCCGGTTGCGGCGCGCGGTGCGATTGGCCGGCTTGCGGCGGGAATCAGCTTCGGACGGAAGTTTTAAGATGCGGAGAAACCGGGCGTCCGATGCTTGATCGATTGTCAAACGAAAATTACGCGACGGTCGTTCGCGAACACCTGGTCACGATCGCACCCGCCTTGCAGCGCATCGATGCGGCAATCGCGGACGCAGGCGGCGACCGGGCTGCATTGGAAGTGCTGCGCACGATGCGCATCTATCTGGTTTCGGGGCTGTTCGATGCCGATTACTACCGGCGCACGAACCCCGATCTTCGCGAGCCCGATCTCGACCTGCTCGAACACTTCGTCAGGCATGGCGAAAAAGAGGGGCGGAGGCCGAACCAGGTCTTCTGGCCATGGTTTTTTCGCGACGACATCGTGGTGCTTCCCCCCTGTGAATTCGAAGCCGCGGGACGGGACGACCGCCATGCGCTGATGCGGGTCAAGCGGATGCTGACGGAGCGGCTCGGCCTGCACGAAGCGTTCGCTTGCTACCGGCGGATGCTGGGCCTCGACGATCGCGAGCAGATCTCCTTGAAACGAATCGGCAGCCTGCACGAGGCGGCGGAGGTGCAGCGCGGCGCGTTTTTCGAGGCGGCGGCGGCGGGCGAGCCCTTTCGCGTCGCGGCACCCAACGTACTCGGCGAGGGCAATCACCACGCGATCGACGGCATCGCCCGCTCGATCTTCGTCGCCTGCCTGATCGACGCGCGGGTGCGCGGCGGCTCGGGGGTGATCGAAACGGGCGCGGTTGCGCTGCTCGATTATCAGGAATTCGAGACGGCCCGGGCGGGAGACCAGCTCGATTTCGACCCGGCGGTGTTCCAGGCAGCGGACGACGCGGCGTGGATCATCGTAGCGGGCGACGAGGCGGACGAGATCGAGCTCGACGAGGCGTTCTTGCTGGTCGGTCCCCGCACCGACGGCTTCGGGCATTGGCTGTGGGAATATTTGCCAAAATACCTCGCCGCGGTGCACGCCCACGCGCTGCCTCCGGTGCCGATCCTGATCGACGCCGACATGCCGAGTACGCATCACCAGGCGCTGGAGCTGATGCTGCCGGAAGGGGTGGCGATCGTCGAGCTGCCAGCCTTCGCACCGGCGCGGGTGCGCCGGCTGTGGTGCGCGCCGAGTCAGATGTACATGCCGGTCTTGCGCGAGCGGAGCCGGCAGTTCCGCTGGGACTGCCTCGCAGCGCCGCCGGAACGATACGCCGCGATCATCGGCGAGATGGCGCGCCGGATAGATCGCGGCTCTCCCGCCCCGGGCGGTACCGGCAAGGTGTTCCTCGCCCGGCGTCATTTTCGCCACCGTAGGCTGTTCAACGAACCGGCGATCGAAGCGGCGGCGGCCGAGCGCGGGTTCCGCATCGTCGAGCCGGAGGAACTCGACTTCGCCGCCCAGGTTCGCCTCGTGCGCGAGGCGCGCTTCATCATCGGCGCCGACGGGCCGGCATTGTTTCTCGCCTTTTTCGCCAGGCCCGGGACGAGATTGTGCATCCTGTGCCATCCCGATACCGCGGGGCTGGCGGTCCTGACCGGGCCGCTCGGCGAGATCGGGATCGAGGTCACGGTGCTGACCGGTCCTTACATACGGATCGGCGACGAGTATCGCGACGGCTCCCTCTACCAGATCGACGAAGACGGGTTCCGCGCCTTCCTCGATGTATGGGGCAAAAGCGCCGTCGTAAACGGCGGATCTCCGACCGGTCCGGTTCGGCAGCTTCGGCCCGCCGGGCCGAAAAAGCGCGGCGCTCCGAGGATAGCTGCGTTCGTCGGGGTCAAGGACGAGGTCGAGATCGTAGCGCGGATAATCGACCATAATCGCGCCATCGGCTTCGACCTGACCGTCTTCTGCGACGCGAATTCCACCGACGGAACCTTCGAAATCATCGAGCGCTATCGCTCGGACGGGGATATCCGGATAATGCAGATCCAGGACCCCGACCACCCGGACTTCTACTTCCCCGCCGCCTTGGAAATGATGAAGAGAGAGGAGATCGGCTGGGTCGTCAGCCTCGATGCCGACGAATACTGCATTCCCGCATCGGGCAATGTGAAGGATTGCGCGTCACTGGAGAACGGCGATCTTCTCCTGCTTGATCGCTTCAATATTCCGTTGAGCCCAAGCGGGCCGATGATGCCGGAGCGGCTCGATCCCGACCATTACGGTGATCTGCTCTTGATCGCCAAGCCGATCGCGAACTTTCCGATCTATCTGCGGCAGCACGCAAATACGCCGTGGATCATTGGGGTGGACGCCCCGAAAGCGATGGCGCGGCCCGAGCGGACCAGTACAGTAAGAGAGGGGGGGCATGACATCATTGCAGCCGATCGTGCTCCGCTACGCTGGTCGAGGCCCGCCGATCTCTTCATCGCCCACCTGCCGTTGACCACCCGGACCCGATTTGTCCGCAAGATCGACAACGCTCGACGGTTTCTCGACGCTCACGACGCCGCTGGGGAGGGATACCTTACCGCGGATTCGGCCTGGCATTGGCGACGATGGATTGCCTTGGCGGAGGAAGGGCGACTCGACGAGGAATTCGACCGGTCGATCTTCGATCCGGCGATGATCGCCGAACTGCGCCGTGCCGGCGTGATCCGCTCGGCAGGCGAAATCTTCGGGCGCAATGACCGCCAGCGGTCACGTTGAAGACGAGTGCGCGGAACCGTTGCGCCCTGTACCTTCGTGTGATGGAGCGCAAGCGCCTCCCGGCAACCGCCGCATTGGATAGATTTCTTAACGGCTGCTATGACCACCGCCTCTGGCCCCGTGAACCACCTGCCGATGTTCGATCCGTTGTCAAAAGCGGCGTATGATGCCGCGCTAACCGAGCACCGGGATCAGATCGAGCCGGCGTTGCGCCGCTTGGAAGCAGCGATCGAAAGCGCCGCGAACGGCAATGCCGACCCCGAGAACGTGGCGGTTCTGCGGACGATGCGCGTCCTCTTGCTATCGGGGCTGTTCGACGCCCAGTTCTACCTGAAAAAGTACCCCGACATTCGTGCTGCCAAAGACGACCCGCTTGAGCATTACGTCTTGCACGGCGACAAAGAAGGGCGATGGCCGAACGCGGCTTTCAGCCCGTCATTTTATCGACGAGAGTTATTGACCTCTGTTCCTGCGGAGCAGAACGCACTGGAGCATTACGTAAAGGAAGGAGAACGATCCGGCGCGAAGCC